>JAIEDW010000160.1 GCA_029067805.1 Lachnospiraceae bacterium | reverse complement strand
TCATTTTAACAGATACTATGACGCAATCTACATTCTCTTTCATACGGGTCTTCGCATTTCGGAGTTTTGCGGACTGACAATACCTTATATTGAGTTTGAGGAAATGCGTATTAAGGTAGACCATCAGTTACAGCGAACTTCACAGATGGAATACGTGATCCAAGAGCCGAAAACAGAAAACGGTGTCCGCTATGTTCCTATGACGGAAGAAGTAGCAGCGTGTTTCCTTAGGATCATTGCTAATCGGGAAGCACCGAAAGTTGAGCCTATGGTAGATGGTTATATCCGTTTCTTATGTTTGGACAAGAACGATATGCCCATGGTTGCACTTCACTGGGAGAAGTATCTGGAGCATATCATTGAAAAGTACAACAGGATATACCGTATCCAGATGCCGAAAGTAACCCCTCATGTATGCAGACATACCTTTTGCTCTAATATGGCGAAGTCGGGAATGAATCCGAAGACCTTGCAGTACATCATGGGTCATGCGGATATCAGTGTAACATTGAACACCTACACCCATGTGAATTTTGAGGATGCGAAAGAGGAACTGCATCGAGTGGCGAACGCCTAAAAGCCCGTTGGTAAAGCCACTTATTTTACCAACGTATTTACCAATTTTGCAGGGACAAATATGAGAAAGTATGAGACGATTTGAGAAAATACTTTAGAGGCACAGAACTTTGGAGTAATCCGAAAACCCTGTAAAACCAAGCATTTGAGAAGAAATACAGGACATATAAGGAGTTATAGAAAAATGATAAAAATCCTATTTATTTGCCACGGCAACATCTGCCGCAGTACAATGGCAGAAAGCGTTATGACTTATTTAATAAAGGAAAAACATCTGGAACATTCCTTTTATATCAACTCCGCTGCCACAAGTCGTGAGGAAATCGGCAATACACCGCACTACGGCACAGTAGGAAAACTAAGAGAAATGCATATTCCTCTTATTCCGCATCGCGCCGTACAAATGACATCGGCAGATTATGACAGCTATGACTATCTTATCGGTATGGACACGGCAAACATACGGAATATGACAAGAATCGCGGGTGGTGACAGGGACGGTAAAATCTATAAACTTCTCACTTTTGCAGACAGCGGACGTGATGTTGCCGATCCGTGGTATACCGGAGATTTTGACACCACCTATAAAGATATAATGGAAGGCTGCACTGCACTCCTAAAATACATTCTTGAAAATGATGATGTTGTCCGTTGAAAATAATAAGGATATAATGTTTTTGAAATTGCTTCAACCATAAAAATCCAAAAGAATTTAAAAATATGATTGACATATCCCCCAAAAGTGATTATTATATTCATAGAAATAAATACACTATTAAACTGATGATCAAGAGGAGTACATACTTTGGTAGGTTTCCAGAGAGCCGCAGGCGGTGGGATTGCGGTAGTCAAAGAAGTATGGAATGGACTTGAGAAGGTGGGAGAAACGAGCCGATGAATATGCAAAGGCTTTAGTAATGCCCAACGGGAGTTCCGCCCGTTATCAAGGGAAAGCGTATGATAGTACGTGTGCAGAGAGGGTGCATTTTATGTGCCAAGTTAGGTGGTACCGCAGAAGTTTCAAGCTTTTGTCCTAATAGAAATATTGGGATAAAAGCTTTTTTATTTCCATAAGGCGGCTTGCAAAGCACGCTGCCGTTTGATGAGGAGGATAAGAAGATGATTAAGCCGACATATGAACAGGTAAAACAGTACGAGAAAGATTATACATATGTACCCGTCTGCAAAGAAATTTTAGCAGACGACATCACGCCGATTTTGATGCTTCGAAAGCTTGCAGCGCTTGACCAACAATATTTTCTGCTGGAAAGCGTGGAGGGCGGAAGCCTTGGAAGATATTCTTTTTTGGGCTATCACCCAAAGCTTTCCGTTTTCTGCAAGGACGGCGTGACAAAAGTAAAAGAGGACGGAATGGTGCGCATTGTACAGGGAAAACCAAAGGAGGCATTGCAGACCATCCTTGACCAATATCGTTCTCCGCAGATAGAAGGACTTCCAACCTTTACGGGCGGATTAGTCGGATATTTTGCGTATGAGATGATACAGTACGCGGAACCGAAACTGAAAATCAAACAAAGCGATATCAATGACTGTGAGCTGATGATGTTTGACAAACTGATCGCGTTTGACCAGCTCCATCACAAGCTTTGCTTTATCACCAATGCAAAAACGGCGGAGAAAGAGGAAGGCTACAAAAAAGCGGTCGAGGAACTGGAAGCGTTTGTGGAAACGATAAGACTTACCGATCCCATTCCGTATGAGACACCCCTTCCCGCACCCAATTTTACATGCAATCTCTCAAAAGAAGAGTATTGTAAGATGGTGGAGAAAACAAAGCATTATATCAAAGAGGGCGATATCTTTCAGGGCGTTGTATCAAGACGTTTCGAGGCGGATTATGACGGAAGCCTTTTGAATGCGTATCGTGTATTGCGCACGACAAACCCCTCACCGTACATGTATTACATGCAGATCAAGGATATGCAGATTGCGGGAACTTCCCCCGAAACCATGGTGAAGCTCACAAACGGAAAACTTATGACATTTCCGGTAGCGGGCACAAGGAAACGCGGAAAAAACAGGGAAGAGGACTTGGCGCTTGAAAAAGAACTTTTAGCGGATGAGAAGGAATGCGCCGAGCACAACATGCTTGTGGATTTGGCAAGAAACGATATCGGGCGGATTGCCAAGTACGGAAGCGTGAACGTGAATGACTATATGGCAATACATCGTTTTTCAAAGGTAATGCATATCGCGAGCACCGTAACGGGAGCGCTTGCGGAAGGGAAAACGGCGGCAGACACGGTTGAAGCGCTGCTGCCTGCGGGAACGCTTTCAGGAGCGCCGAAATTTAGGGCGTGTGAGATCATTGATGAGCTGGAGCCTTCCGCGAGAGGCGTGTACGGCGGAGCGATCGGATACCTTGATTTCAGTGGAAATCTTGATGTCTGCATAGCGATAAGGACAGCGGTAAAAAAAGGAAAGAAAGTCTATGTACAGGCAGGCGCGGGAATCGTAGCGGACTCGGTGCCCGAGAGCGAATATCAGGAATGCGCGAACAAGGCAGGCGCAGTAATCGAGGCGATACGCATGACAGAGGAAATCTGTGTGTAGTCGGCAGAACGCAGACGTTGAAAGGAGCATAGCAATATAATGATACTTTTGATTGATAATTATGACAGTTTTTCCTTTAATCTGGTACAGATGATAGGAGAGCTTATAGAACAAAAACAAGAACTACGGGTCATTCGAAATGATGAGCTTGATGTCGAGGAGATTATGGCGCTTGAGCCGTCCCATATCGTGATATCGCCGGGACCGGGAAAGCCGTCCGATGCGGGCGTGTGTGAGGCGCTGATCAAAGCAGCGCTCGGAAAAATCCCAATCATGGGTGTATGTCTGGGACATCAGGCAATCTGCGAAGCATTGGGAGGAAAAATTACATATGCGCCCGAGCTGATGCACGGTAAGCAGAGCTTGGTGAAAGTAAAAAATGACAGTTTGATATTCCAAGGACTTCCGGAGGAAATACGCGTTGCCAGATACCATTCGCTTGTCGCCCAAAAGGATATGCTGCCGGAGTGCCTTGCTGTGACTGCGGTTGATGAACACGGCGAGATTATGGCGGTACAGCATAAGGAAAGTTCGGTTTACGGTCTGCAATTCCATCCGGAGTCGATCATGACACCCGACGGGAAAGTAATGATGCAAAATTTTTTGAACTGTAAAAATTAATGAAAGAAATAAAATGACACGAGTGTCATAAAAACAAAATCAGAGAGGTGAAGAAAAATGATCGTAGAAGCAACAAAAAAAGTAGTTGAGGGAATGGATCTTACAGCGGCGGAAGCAGAACAGGTCATGGACGAAATTATGAGCGGTGAAGCGGAGCAGATGAATATGGCTGCATTTCTTACGGCACTGCGCATGAAAGGCGAAACAGTTGAGGAAATTACGGCATGTGCAAAGGGTATGCGAAAGCACGGCACAAAGGTTCCGGTGAGTGGTGATGTGCTTGAAATCGTCGGAACCGGCGGAGATGAGGCAAATTCCATTAACATCAGCACAACGGCAAGTATTGTCGCAGCAGCGGCAGGATATAAAGTGGCAAAACACGGAAACAGAAGCGTATCAAGTAAGAGTGGCGCGGCAGACTGCCTGGAGGCGCTTGGCGTAAAGCTTGATCTGGAGCCGGAAAAGAATGCGCAAGTGCTGAATGAAGCGAATATCTGCTTTATGTTTGCCCAGAAATATCATGCGGCGATGCGGTTTGTCGGTCCTGTCAGAAAGGGAATCGGTCTTCGAACGGTATTTAATATTCTTGGACCGCTTGCAAATCCCGCGGGTGCAAATGTCGAGCTGATGGGCGTGTACAGCGAAGAGCTGGTGGAGCCGCTGGCACATGTGCTCAGTAACCTTGGCGTAAAACGTGCCTTGGTAGTCTATGGACAGGACAGACTGGATGAAATTTCCATGAGTGCGCCGACAACCTGTGTTGAGGTTAATAACGGCACATTCACAAAGTATGAGATCACACCGGAACAATTCGGGTTTACAAGATGCAGTAAGAGCGATCTGGCAGGTGGCGACGGGGCTGAGAATGCAAAGATTACGGAGCAAATTTTAAAAGGTGAGTGCACAGACGCAAAGGCAGATGCGGTTTTGCTCAATGCGGGTGCGGGCATCTATCTGATGAACGGCGCATCTTCCATAGCGGAGGGCATTGAGATAGCAAGAGAAACAATTCGCAGCGGCAAGGCGTATGAAACATTGCAAAAATTTGTGAAGCTTACCAATTCGTAAGCGTACATAAAACGGATATGCACAAAAACATGTGCGGGAATGGAGCGGAATATGATACTGGACGATTTGGCAAAGGCAACAAGAGAACGGGTGGAAAAGAAGAAAAAAGAAGTTCCTTTTGATGCGGTAAAGGAAAAAGCATTGCAACTTGCAAAAAGTGAGGGTGCGTTCGCCTTTCCGTTTGAAAAGGCAATTCAAAAAGAGGGCATGAGCTTTATCTGCGAAGTCAAAAAGGCGTCACCTTCAAAAGGAATCATTGCGGAGGATTTTCCGTATCTTGATATCGCCCGTGATTATGAGAATGCAGGAGCAGACTGTATATCGGTCCTTACGGAAACGGATTATTTTAAAGGCGATGACAGATTTTTAAGAGAAATTAATGATGCGGTTTCTATACCGACAATCAGAAAGGATTTTATCATAGACCCTTATATGATCTATGAAGCGAAGTGTCTCGGCGCTTCGTGCGTGCTCTTAATTGCAGCTTTACTGGATACGGATACTATTCGGGAATATAAAGCAGTCTGTGACGAACTCGGACTTTCCGCGCTTGTCGAGGCGCATGACGAAAAAGAGCTTGAGAGCGCCGTGAAAGCGGGAGCCCGCATGATTGGCGTAAACAACCGCGATTTAAAGACATTTACGGTAGATATCAACAACAGCATCCGACTTCGGAATCTTGTGCCGAGAGAACTTCTCTTTGTGGCGGAGAGCGGGATTCAAACGGCAGAAGATATCGAGGCTTTGCGTCAGGCGGGAGTGGACGGCGTGCTTATTGGAGAAACGCTGATGCGCAGCAGCGATAAGAAGGCAATGCTTGATGAATTGAAAGGACATGGAAAAGGCGGGATTTGACTATGACAAAAGTAAAAATATGCGGGTTAAAGACGCTTGCGGACGTTGCGAAGGTAAATCGATATCTTCCCGAATATATAGGCTTTGTGTTTGCGAATACAAAGCGGTTTGTGACCGATGAACAGGCGATGGAAATGAAGCAGGCATTGGATAGCAGAATAAAGGCGGTAGGCGTCTTTGTTGACGAACCGATTGAACATGTGGTAAGTCTGTGCAAGAAAGGGATTATTGATATCGCGCAGCTTCACGGTGCGGAGAGTGAAGAATATATCAGAGAATTAAAACAAGAAACTGACATATGTGTCATAAAAGCAACGAAGGTGCAGACGCCGGAACAGGTATCGGCGCTGATGTCGAACGAGGCGGATTACATGCTGTTTGATACTTATAAAAAAGGCGAGCTTGGCGGTACAGGCGTGCGGTTTCCGCTTGAAATTCTCGAAAAGAGTCTGAAAGACATGGCGGCTGAGGGAAAAAGCGTAAAACCGTTTTTCCTTGCGGGTGGACTGGATTATGAGAATGTAGCGGAGGTAATCGGAAAGACGGAATGCTTTGCGGTAGATGTCAGTACAGGCGTGGAAACCGACGGTGTAAAAGATGAATCAAAAATAAAGCAGTTTATCGAAAAGGTAAGGCAAGTGTAGCAGAATGGAGGATTATTATGGAAAAGAAAGGAAGATACGGATTATATGGCGGACAGTATATTCCGGAAACACTGATGCCCGCTGTGCAGGAGCTTGAGCGGGAGTACGAGAAGTATAAAAAAGACCCCGAATTTCAAAGGGAATTAAAGGATTTGATGGAGAAGTACGCAGGCAGACCGTCGCTTTTGTATTATGCGGAAAAGATGACAAAGGATTTGGGCGGCGCAAAGATTTATTTAAAGAGAGAGGATCTAAATCACACAGGTTCGCACAAAATCAACAATGTGCTCGGACAGGTGCTTTTGGCAAAAAAGATGGGAAAAAAGCGTGTGATCGCGGAAACCGGAGCGGGACAGCACGGCGTGGCAACCGCTACGGCAGCGGCACTCATGGGACTTGAGTGCGAGATTTTTATGGGAAAAGAAGATACGGACAGACAAGTGCTCAAC
>JAIEDW010000016.1 GCA_029067805.1 Lachnospiraceae bacterium | reverse complement strand
GGGTCCGGTTCTGGATCCGGTGTTGGCTCTGGGTCCGGTTCTGGATCCGGTGTTGGCTCTGGCTCTGGTTTCGGCTCAGGAGCTGGTTCTGGGTCTGGGTCTGGTTTCGGCTCAGGAGCTGGTTCCGGGTCCGGTTTTTTCGTTTCTTCTTTTTTATCGTCTTTCTTTTCTTCTTCCCCGTCATCATTGAATGAAAGAGGCCTTGTGCTCTCTATTCCTGTTTGCACAGATTCTTTCGCAAATGCCGTTTGCGGTATATTTCCTGCTATCAAACAACCACACAGTAATATGACCAATCCCCTGTAAAACATTTGAATTCCCCTTTCCTGATTTTCTATCTATAATCATTTTAAAACGCAAATTTCTACATTATTCTTAATAGATTATTATAACCTTTTTTCCATAAAATGGAAATAGTTTGTTAAAAATTTATTGAACAAAAATTTGTTTATAAATTATTGTTCTTTTCACAAAAACAGTTTTACTTTGGGCTGATCAGAAAGGTGTTCCCCTAGCATTTTTTCCATCCAGACCATGTCATACCAGTGGTTGAATTTGTACCCACATTCGTGAAAATGCGCTACCAGCCGATAACCGCACTTTTCATGGAATGCTACACTGTCGTTTGTCAGATGCGCATCCTCAACGTCTGTGTATGCGATACAGGCATTTAAGTTTAGGATTCCCTGTTGTTTCAATGCCTCCTCCAACCGCTCATACAACATTGCGCCGATTCCGCCGCGCCTGTTTTTTTCCTTGATATAAATAGAGGTTTCAACCGACCAGTCGTATGCTGCCTGTGATTTGAATCTGCCTGCATAGGTATATCCGACAAGCTCACCGTCCACCTCCGCCACAAAATAGGGGTATTTCTTTAAAGTATTCTCGATCCGCGCAGAAAATTCCTCAACGGATGGAACTTCGCGCTCAAAGCTAATTGCCGTATTTTTCACATAGAAAGCATATATTTCCAAAATCTGCGGCGCATCGCCCGGCACCGCCTTTCGAACAGTGATATTCATGTCGCGCATTTCTCCTTTTATAAAGTAAAATATCTTATCGCAAGATATCTTTTTTCTTTTGTCTGCATAAGTATATCATAGGTATACCTGTTTTGAAACGATATGTTTCCGTTAATTTTCGTATTGTTAAATTTTCGTGTTACTGTTCACTTCGTTCCAGTAACATTTCCGTCAACTTTTGTCGCTTTTATTAACTTTGGGATTGCATTTCCATAAATTACTGTGATATACTTTAACTACATATTTCATATGTTTTTATTTCTGAATACTGTCGGTATTATTATATATGAATTTCTTCAGAAAAGGTACGGTGATTAATTATGACAATAGGAAATGTTTCGGGCTATCAGCCTTATTACGGAATGTATACAAGTCCGATCAGAACGGGTCGGCTACAACAGGACGTAAATTCCATTTCGGGTGTCGAGGAGGAAAAAAAGAGCGCGAACCCCGACGAGGTAAAAAAACCCGGGCGGAAATCTTCACCCGCGGAATGTGAAACCTGTAAAAACCGCAAATATCAGGACGGCTCTGACGAAGGTAATGTATCATTTAAATCACCGTCACATATCTCACCCGAATCGGCTGCCGCAAAGGTGCGTGCGCACGAGAACGAGCATGTATCCAATGCGTACAAGAAGGCGGCTCAGAAAAACGGCAAAGTGATGAATGCGTCCGTTTCCATTCAGACGGCGATTTGTCCCGAGTGTGGCCGTACTTATGTTGCCGGAGGTCTTACAAAGACGGCGATTAAATATAAGAACGAAGATAACCCCTACACAAAGAATCAGAAAGAGCTTGACGCGCTTAGTCTGCGCGGCGCTAATGTGGATTATGCCGCATGATCATCTGACCCTTGGGGAAGCGACAAGCCCCAATTCCCGGTATGTTACAGGAATTGAGGGCTTTTTTATAAGATACGATATCGAAAAAGGAGGATTCTCATATGGCAGAAGAACACAAGAAAGGACTCAACGCGGATTTAATCGGAGCGGATTTGGAAAATTGCTGTATCGGTGAAAGTGTATGTCAGCAATGTCAGGGAAAAATGTGCACGATCGGCTTTGCAAAGGAGTGTATTAAGAATTATAAAAAAGCGCCTCAAAAAGAAGTTCCCGGCGGCGCGGCGAACATTCCCACCACAGATTTTAAAGTATTCGAGGAAGAGGAGTTAGAGGTCGCAATCGCACATATCTTAAAGGAATGCAAGGATTGCAAAGAAGACCATACAGAGGACTGCATTATCAATGTAATTCGCAACTGCTACGAGGTTGGTCTTCTAGGAGATATTCAATCATATGAGGGAAGCTCTCTACAGTATCTCATGTACTTAAAAGCCAATTTCCCCGAAAAATCGGGAAGGATTGCGGAGATTTATTCTGCTCTTTGATCAACGAGAATCACAAAAGGAGTGCGTTTCACACGACACTCCTTTTTTTATGTCCGTCTGATAATTTTTCCTTTTTGTATGATAAAATGAATGCAAAGATTTTTGTCTACTAACAGGACATTTCCATATCGCCCTGCCTCCAACGTGCCGTAATCCGCATCAATACCAATCGCCTTTGCGGGATTTTCGCTCGCCGCGCGGACTGCCTGTTCTAAGGGAATCCCCATATCGAGAACTGCCTTGCGCATACAGTCAAAGAGGCATGTTACACTTCCCGCTATCGTTTGTGGCTCGTCTGTCAACACAGCTTTGGAGCCGCACACAGTCACGGACTGTCCTCCAAGTTCATACTGCCCGTCCGAAAGACCGCATGCCCTCATGCTGTCCGAGATCAGAATTATCTTTTCTGCGCCAAAGGTGTGAAATGTCATCCGCACGATTGCAGGGTGAACGTGCACGCCGTCCGCAATCAGCTCTGCTTCCGCTCCACTCTCCCATGCAGCGGCAATGATACCGGGACTACGATGGTTAATGCCGGGCATTGCGTTATACAGATGAGTGATGTGTCTGGCGCCGAGGGAAAACGCTTTTTTGGACACTTCATAATCGGCACAGGTATGTGCAAGGGAGATATTTACAATGTCTTTATAGGTTTCTATAAACGTCATCGCACCGTCAAGTTCAGGTGCAATGCTGATGATCTTGATCAAGCCCTCTCCCCGCTCATACAATCGTTGGAACATATCTATATCAGGATTTATCAGATATTGCGCGTTCTGTGCGCCTGCCTTGTTCGGATTGATAAATGGTCCCTCCATGTGAATCCCTACAAGGTCTGCCCCCTTACCGTTTTGATGCGCTGCCGCCATATCCATAATTGCATTCAGCTTTTCCTCGGGATATGACATGGTTGCGGGACAGATCGCAAGGACTCCGTTTTGCGCCTCGTAATCAGCGATTGCCTGTAATCCCGCCTCGTCCGCATCACAGAAATCATGTCCGACCGCTCCGTGAAAGTGAATGTCAACCAGTGCGGGAATCGCATATAATCCTGCGGCATCTATAATCTCTTCCTCTTCGTTTAAAGGTACGTATTCGACAATGCGCTCATTATGAATTACAAGATCTTTTTTCTGAAATTTGTGATTTTTTGTGTAGACATTTGCGTTTTTAATTCTCAATCTATTTCCTCGAATCGTATCATTACACTTTCATACTGCATCATAATCCACGGTATTGTAATCCCGGCATTAATAAAGGCTGCGCCGCTGTTTGTGACACTTGTGTCATTTTTTATTGTACATTTATAAGTCTTGTTTTTGTCCAATCCCTTCATATAAACATGCGTCGGAAGGGGATTTCCCTCGCTCTGCGTCTTTACAAGCGTGAGCATTGCCTCCCTCTTGTCTTTTGCCACAAAAGCCCATGCCATGCAGTCGTTGTTTTCAAGCGTTGTGAGTCTGTAATAGTCGCCCTCATGTGTCAGATCATAAAACGCATGGAACTGCGCTACCTGTTCTTTCACCAACTCTTTTTCTTCCTCTGAAATCTTTCCCAAATCAAGCTCATAGCCAAAGCTGCCTGCCATCGCCACGTCGCCTCTCGTCTGAAACGGTACTGTACGTCCTGTCTGATGATTTGGACAAGCGGAAACATGCGAGCCGACACTGCTTATCGGGTAGAAGAAGCTTGTACCATACTGAATGGTAAGGCGGTTAACAGCATCCGTATTGTCACTGCACCAGATCTGCGGTGAGTAGTAAAGCATACCCGCGTCAAAGCGCCCGCCGCCGCCGCTGCAACCCTCAAGCAGAAGATTTGGAAACCGCTCTAACAGCCGCTCCAGCAAATCATAGACGCCAAGCACATACTTATGATATAATTCGCCGCTGTACTCTTTTCCCGATGCATGACTGTATATATCACAGATACTTCTGTTTAAATCCCATTTCACATATGCAATCGGCGCGTTACTCAAAATATCGGTCATACGCTCCAACAGGTAATCCCGCACATCGGATCTGCTCATGTCAAGTGCAAGCTGATATCTTGCGCGGTTCGGTTCACGCCCCGGAATGGCAACTGCCCACTCGGGATGCGTCCTGTATAAATCGCTGTCCTCCGAAATCATTTCCGGCTCAAACCAGAGCCCAAACTGCATTCCCATTGCATTCACGCTCTCGCCAAGCTTTTTCAGACTGCCTCCAAGCTTTTTCTCGTTGACAAACCAGTCTCCAAGTCCACTGAAATCGCTGTCGCGCTTTCCAAACCAGCCGTCATCCAGCACCAACATTTCAATCCCAAGTTCCGACGCCTGCTTTGCGATATTAATCAGCTTTTCTTCGTTAAAGTCGAAATATGTTGCCTCCCAGTTATTGATTAATACGGGACGTTTTTCGTGTTTATATTTTCCGCGGCACATGTTTTCTCTCAGAATATCGTGATACTGCTGGGAAAGTGTTGTAAATCCGCTGTCCGAAAAGCTCATGATAACCTGTGGAGTCATAAGTTCCTCGTTTTGTTTCAACAGATAAGAAAATCCGGTTGGATGAATGCCCATTTGCACACGCACTTGGTTTTTCTGGTCCTTCTGCGCCGCCGCAATAAAGTTTCCGCTGTAAGCAAGGCAAAAGCCGTAGCAGTTTCCGCTGTCTTCATCTGCATTGCTGCCGCAGAGGATGAAGGACGGATTGTACTGATGACTTGAAGTGCCTCTCACACTGCCGATTTCTATCTTTGCATGTTTTACAGGAACGCGCTCGGGCATTCTCTCGAAGGCATGCCTTCCTGTAAAATAAATCATATCCGGATCAAAGAACATCATGTCTATATTCATGGACAACAGCTTTTCTACCGAAATATCGCGCTGTCCGTTGTTGATGATTTTTGCTGCCCTTGTAATGACGTTTTCCTTTTCGTATATGCCGTAATACAGCTTTAGCAAAACGTCCGATGCGGCTTCGCGCATTGTGATGATAAGCGTTTCTCCTTTTGTGACACTTGTGTCATAAAGTGCGGGCATGCCGTCAACCTTGTAGGAACCATCAAGGATTTCATAGCCGTCAAACCGAAACTCGGCGGCGCGGCTTCCATCCTCATGTAAAAGCTCTATCATGCTGTCGCGGAAGTCTCCGACGCCAAAACCGGATACTTCCTGTGGGAGCGTATCGAGGGAATAGGTGCGGTCTTTTCCGACACATGCGGGATTTCCGCTAAAGCCTGTGTCCGTCATAAAGATTAAATTTGACAGGTCATCGCTGTCAGTCAATTTTTTTCCATAAAATAAATGCAGCAGTACACCATGTTTATCTGCTTTCATTTGGTAGCTGCTGTTGCTTGTTGTTAAGGTAAATAGAATTTCGTCTGCTATTTTCTTTACTGAAATCATAGTAATTCCTCATTCTTTCCGAAGTTGCTTTTCAATCTATTTTCTTTTCTGCGCGTAGTTTGGGCGCACATGATTGATGTCCGCGTACAGTATAGCATATAACTTTATAATATTCACCCATATTTTTCAAAATTTGAAATAAATTTTGATATAAAATTTAAAGCATTTCTTTATATACTCTCAAAACATTTTTATACGCAATTTTTTCGATCATATCTTGTGAAAATCCCGCTGCCTCGAGCGCATCAAACAGCTTATACATTTGTGAGCAGTCCGCGATTTCCAGATTGCCGACTATTCCGTCAAAATCCGAGCCTAAGCCTAAACATTCCGTGCCTCCTATATTGGTAATATGGCGCGCGTGTTCCGCGATTCTTGCCGCAGTTGATGTGCTGTCGTTTTTCTTATTTAGAAAGCATCCGTAATAATTCAGCCCTATGACACCGCCTCTTTCCGCAATTGTTTTGATCATATCGTCCGTGAGATTTCTTGCGTGTCCGCAAAGCGCACGGGCGTTGGAATGACTTGCGACAAACGGCTTTTTTGTGCAGTCTGCGATTTGCAAAAATCCTGTGTCGGATAAGTGGGACACGTCGATGATCATGCCAAGTTCTTCCATTCTTTCCACAAATGCAAATCCTGTGTTAGTAAGTCCTTTTGTGTTGTCAAATAGAGGAAAACCGTTTGAATCCGTTTCTTCTTTTAAAAAATTAGGATTGGCAAGTTCATTTAGATAATTCCATGTCAATGTCATCATGCGTGCGCCGCGGTCATAAAGTTTGTCGAGGTTTTCAATTTTTCCTTTGCAGCATCCGCCTTCTTCGATTGTCAGAAGAGCTGACATTTTTCCACTACGGTCGTTTTCCATGATTTCCTGATATGTTTTTATGACACTAATGTCATTTTTGTTTTTTTCTATTTCCTTGTAAAAGAGGTCAATTAAGTCGCATACGGATTCAAACGGATCGCGGTCTTTTTTCAGGTCTATGTACATCGCAAAGTTTTGCAGCATATAGTCTGCTTTTTTCATTTTTAGGATATCTAAGTGCATGGTGTTTGCGGAAAGCTCCTGCGGGTTACCGCGACGTCTGCTTTCCCGGATTTCCGATATGGTGTCGCAGTGCATGGCGATGATTTTCATTTTGCATTGGCTCCTTTTATTTTTAGTAATTACTTCTTGAAAATTATTTCTACATGATAAATCAAAAATATTATATGCTCTTTATTTTGCAAGGTCAATATTCGCAGACCTTTTAAATCACATGCACATTTGAGGGTGGTTGGAGTCAAAGGCATTCGTGTCTTTGGCTCTTTTTACATATAAATCCTGCAGCTAAATCCTCCACTTTCATTATTACAAAAACGCACTCTCCAATGATGAAAATCCGCAATCTGCCGCACTAGGCGGATACCTAACCCATGCTCCGGCAGCTTGTTTGTTTTTCTTAGCGAATGAAATCTCCGAAGCTGTTTCTGGCTTACGCCGCATCCGTTATCAGACACTTCCAAAGCATATTTTTTGAAAATCGGGGAACGCTGCATCGTCAAGGATACCGAAATTTCGCATCCTTGCGGATTGTGAATGACGGCGTTGTTTATGAGATTTTCAAGCAACCGTTTAATCAACTCTTTGTCACCTTTGATATATAACTGCTCCAGCTCCTCGGAAATACTGACACCAATGTCATATTTTTCATCCATATTTCTGTTCATTATTTCACAGATTGTATCACGGATAACCGCGGGCAACAAAATCCTCTCTTTCTTCCAACTTCCCATTCCATAGGTAAGTTTGTTTTCTGTGTTCAAATTAACGACCAAGCTTTTAATGCGGACCGCCTGATCCTCTATCGCCTGTGCCCTGTGCAAAATGCCGTTTGTATTAAGCGGCATTTTATCCGCTTCGTCTTGCTCCGCACTGTCCGGCAAAAGGTGCAAAATTTCATCCGCGTAGCCAAGCACAAGTGAGAGCGGCGTACGAATATCATGCGACACACCCGCAATCCATGTCGTGCGCTCCATTTCACGTCTGCGGTGCTCGTGTTTTAAAGTAACAAACGTTACAAATATTAACATTACTATATTAACTGCCATCATGGTTGGAAGTGCATACGCATAGGCAGTGATTGTTGTTTCCTGAAATGTCAATATATATTTCCATGTCTTTCCTTTTTCCGTTCCAAGCACCACAATTCCGTTATCCGTAATATGGGTATAGACAGGATAATCCCGTAGGTAATATCTCGAAAACTTCACTGCGTCTTCTATTGTGTACTGCCTTGGCAGCTCCTCTGGCATACGGTACTCCCACAGTACTGTTCCGTCGTTATCCAACAAAAACACAAATCCATTATGTGCGTCAACATAATCCATACCGTCTTGTGTCAATGAATAATTTGTATCACTGCTTTCCGCTATCTTTTTTTCAAGGCAATTTGCCACATATCTGGCAGATACACTTGATTCTTCATCATTTATAGAGATATGCGCCAATACAAATATGTCTGCAAAAATCAAAAATATTAGCGTTCCTATTGTCAATACGATATATTTAATCAGATTTTCCAATCTTCT
>JAIEDW010000159.1:2731-12096 GCA_029067805.1 Lachnospiraceae bacterium | reverse complement strand
TATAACATATATTATTCTTTCCGCCTAGTGAAATTTAATAAAAATTTTCAATTTTTCCCTTTTTCTTCCTGTCAGATACTCCATTTGTCAAATATCATTTCAAAACACCACCAAAAGTCTATTGCCTCCTTCCCCTGTGTCGTGACAATATCAACCCGTTTCCACTCCTCATCTCCCACCATGTAACTAATATGTCCTACTGTCTGCCCTGCGCTCACGGGCGCACTAAGGCCTTTTACTTTTTGAAGAGTAACTGTTATCTTTTCCTCATCGCTCATCAAAAGTCCGTCTACGCCGCCGGAGCTCTCCGGTGCATCAACAAGCTCTACCTTTACGATTTCCGCGCCGCCTATGGTTTCGCTCTTTGCCCCTGTTACCAGGATATCTTCAAACGCGCGCTCGGGTATCTGCGCCTCGTCAAACCTTCGATAGTCGTAGTTCGTTATACCAAACTCCATGAGCGTGCGCGTATCACTCCATTTATAGGTTTTGTGATTGGGCCAGCCGCACGCCAGAAGCGCCACGACAAAAGTCTTTCCATCGCGTTCCAATGCCCCGACATAACAATAGCCCGCTTTATTGGTAAAGCCTGTTTTTCCCGAGAGCGCGCCTGTCATCATGCCCAGAAACGCATTGTGATTTGTGCAGCTAAAGCTTCTTTTTCCCGAAAGATCCGAAAAAGAATGCGAGGGTGTTCTTGTGATTTCAAGGAATTTTTCTTTTTGTGGTGATTCTTTGATACAATACGACATGACAAGCGCTAAATCTCTTGCCGTAGTAGAATGAAACTTGTCGCCGTCCGTAGCGTCAAGCCCGTTTGGTGTGATATAATAAGTGTTTTCGCAGCCGATTTCGTCTGCCTTTTTGTTCATAAGCGCGGCAAACGCTTTCACGCTTCCCCCGACATGCTCCGCAATCGCGACTGCCGAATCGTTATGCGATTCGAGCATCAGAGAATAGACCAGATCATTTAGTCTGTAATTTTCTCCCTCTCTGATATTCAGCTGAACATCCGGCATCGATGCCGCATATGATGATACCGTCACTGTGTCATCAAGATTTGCGTTCTCAAGCGTAACGATCAGCGTCATAATCTTGGTGGTGCTCGCCATTGCCATCTGCTCATGTCCGTTTTTTTCATATAAGACACGCCCCGAATCGGCATCCATAAGCACAGCGGATTTCGCATAAAGACTCATATTATCGGCATACACAACACATCCCTGAGTTTTGTCTGACATGGATAGAAATATGCTGACAAGAACAAAGAACGCCGTTAATTTCTTAATCATATTTCTACTTCCTTTTATAAAAGGTTTCATAAAAATATATTGAAAATCAAAGGCAATTATGTATTATGCGCCGAGCTTTTTATTCAAATAGGTAATCAGCATGTCGATACCGGGCGCATTCTCGCCGCCTCTCGGTATGATAATGTCCGCATAGCGTTTTGAGGGCTCCACAAACTCCTCGTGCATCGGTTTTACCGTGTTTGTATACTGTTCCAGAATGGATTCGATGCTCCTTGCGCGCTCCTTCATATCTCTCTTGATACGCCGCATCAGCCGCTCATCGGCATCTGTATCCACATAAATCTTAATATCCATCAAATCGCGAAGGGCACGATTTTCAAGAATCAAGATGCCCTCCATGATGATAACTGTTTTAGGCTCTATCCGTATTGTTTCCTTGGAACGGTTATGATTGCAATAATCATAGGTCGGCATGTCAATCGGCTCTCCCACGACCAGTTTTTTCACATCTTGCGCCATTTTGTCCGACTCAAACGAATCGGGGTGATCGTAATTTAATTTGCACCGCTCCTCAAAGGGCATATCATCATGCGCCTTATAGTAGTTGTCGTGGCTTATGACGGCAATGTCATCTCCAAAGTATTCCCGCACCTTTTTGATGATGGTCGTCTTTCCCGACGCGGAACCTCCTGCCACGCCCAGCACACAAATTCTTCGATTGCTGTCACTCTTGACGTTTTTCTCTTCCTGCATGGTTTTGTTTCTCCTATGTTATGTAAACTAAATATCTACTTTCAATTCTGCCTCTTCCTGTGCCTGTTTTTTAAAGTCCTCCATCTGCTCGGGCGCCAGTGTCGGCAAATCGCCCAACGACTTTACGCCAAACGTTCTTAGAAACTCCTCTGTCGTCCCGAAAAGAAGCGGTCTTCCAGGCGCGTCGAGTCTGCCAAGCTCCTGTATCAGATTAAATTCCAAGAGTCTGTTCACCGCATGGTCGCAACTTACGCCCCTAATTTTCTCAATCTCAAGTCTTGTCACGGGCTGCTTGTACGCAATGATCGAGAGCGTTTCCAACAGCGTGTCCGACATTACATACTTTCTCGGCGCCTTCGCCACTTTGATCAGATACTCATACAGCGCGGGCTTTGTGCAAAGCTGAAAGGCATTTTCAAGCTCCGCAATGTAAATGCCCCTGTCGCTCTTCTCATAAGTATCGTTCATTTTGGAAATCACTTCGCGAATTGTTTCTGCGTCTATTTCAAGCACATGAACAAGCTTGCTCATCTCCACGGAATCTCCCATCGCAAAGAGAACCGCTTCTATAACCGCCATTGTTTTCTTTATGTCTATTTTTTTTATATCCGTTTCTATCACGTCCGTATTTTTCTCGTCCAAAGTTACAATCCCGCTCCTCTCAAAAATCACATTAAGCGGCAAGGCTTGATGTGATGATGATATCCGCAAATGTCGTTTCCTGTTCAATGGAAATAATGCCTTGTTTCATCATTTCAAGCACCGCCATAAACGTTACGATAATTTCCATTTTGCTCCCCTGTTTTTCCAACAGCTTTCGGAAACTGAAACGCTTGTGATTTTTTACAAACTCTTCTATGTAGACTTGTTTCTCCTCAAGGTTGATCTCATCTTTTTCAATCTTTCCGAAACGGCTTCTGATCGGGTCAATCTTGTCCTCCTGACGACGCATCACGGATTTAAAAATCTCGTTCAACTTTGCCAGATTAACGTCACCGACAAGCGTTTCGTAGTCAATAGGGGCTTTATAATCCTGTACCTCTTTTGGCAGCATCGGCTTTTTATACCACGTCTTTGCCGCATCAACCTGCCTGTCCCGCAATTCAAACGCCATATACTTGTACATCTTATATTCCATGAGTTTTTGCACCAGTTCGGCTCTCGGATCCTCCTCCTCGCCGTCCTCATTGACCTCTTTCGGAAGAAGCATCCTGCACTTAATATCCAGAAGCGTCGCTGCCATCACGAGAAACTCGCTCATGACATTCATATTCTGCGTCTGCATCTTTTTGATATAGTCAAGGTACTGCTCCGTGATCACCACGATCGGAATGTCGTATATATCAATCTTATTCTTCTCGATAAGGTGAAGCAACAGGTCAAGCGGACCTTCAAAAACTTCAAGTCTGACGGACAAGCTCATACAAAAACCCCCAATTCCATACAAATCTTTTTTATTTTACATGGAATCGGGGGAAAATTCAAGGCAAACTGTTATTCGCTTTAAGCGTCACCTCGTATAACTGCGCGGGATTGAAAAAGCGAAGCGGTATCGTATGCGCACCCACACCGCGTCCAAGCAGCATAAGGGCACCGTTTTCTTGGAAAACGCCTCCGTCGTATTTTGGAAACAGCCGATAGGAGGGGGCAAGAACGCCGCCAAGCCACGGAAGGCGCATGATGCCTCCGTGGACATGACCGGAAAGCGTTAAGTCCGCCCCCCACTTTGCATACTCGCTGAAATAATCGGGATTATGCGCAATCAGCAGATTACATTTTGTTTTGTCGGGTTTTCCGATTGCATTCTCAAGGATGTTCTCTTCCATTTTTCTTATATGAAAATGGGCAAAGTATTCCAACGCAAGCGAAAGTCCCGTTATCCTAATGTTGTACGCGGGAATTTCCGCGCTCTCATTTTCCAGCCAGACGATACCGGAATCCGTCAGACTTTTTTTCAAAAGCGCAAACTGTTCTCCAAATTTGTCATGCCGTTCCTTTATTTTCATCTCATGATTGCCAAGTCCGTAGTATATCGTAAAATCGCGGCTTAATGCTTTTACAAGCTCAATTCCCGGTGTCATATCTTCACTCGGATTTGCGGTTACAAGATCTCCAGCCACAATAATAAAATCGGGATTTATCTGTTTTACCGCCTTAATGAGCGGAGCATTCTTCTCTCCATATACTTTATTGTGTACATCAGAAATCAGCACAAATCTACAGTCTTTCTTGAGATTTTGCAGTTCAAACGTTTCCTTTACTACCTCAAAGCGATTCCCGTCAATCAGACCGAGCGCAAGAAAAAACGCAAACAGAACCACCAATATCACTAAAATAATCAATCCTGTATTCCTTCCTTTTATCCTAAATTAATTTAGTTATATTATTTAGTTTATATTAAATACTTTATAAATACTCTCTTTAAATAATCCTTATAATATGCTTTTTCCACGGTTTCAGCGGCAATGATCGCTACGCTTCCGATTTCTTTCTGATCTAATGTATAGACGATTTTTCCGACCTGTGTGCCCTTCTCAATCGGGGCAGTAAGCGTTTCCCGATACTCATAGTGCTTTTCAATCCTGCTAAAATCCGCACCTGTCACGTCAAGATAATGAAATGCGCCTTTGGGCGTTATTTGAATTTCGTCTGCCTTTCCACCCAAAATGACTAACGGCGTCAACTGTTCTCTGTTTTCGTCGGTATAAAGCTTTGTCACAGCAAAACCATACTCGAGCATGTTCTTTGCCTCGCCAAACCGTACTTTGTGATCGGGCGCTCCCATTACCACAGCAATCAGATCAATGCCGTCCTTACTTGCCGTCGCACTGAAGCAGTATTTTGCCGCGTTGGTCGATCCGGTCTTTAATCCTGTCGTCCATTGATATTGTTTTAACAATTTATTCGTGCTGGACAGCGTAAAGTTGGAACTGCCCTGCCTTGTAACATGGGTAATATCTTCCATCCAGATTGTCGTGTAATTATAGACTTGCGGATAATGCGTGATAAGCTCTCGCGACATGATTGCCACATCTCTTGCCGTCGTATGATGCTCCTTGTCAGAAGTCAGTCCACAGCAATCAGTAAAGTGTGTGTTTGTCATGCCAAGCGAGATTGCCTTTTCGTTCATCTGATTCACGAATTCCGCCTCACTGCCCGCAATATACTCCGCAATCGCGACAGATGCATCATTTCCACTTGCTACCGCGATACACTTAATCAACGTATCTACAGTCTGTATCTCGCCCTCCTCCAAAAACACCTGTGAACCACCCATTGATTTTGCATAAGCGCTTGTCACTACCTCGTCTTCAAGCTTGATTCTGCCTTTTTCAATCGCTTCGAAGGTCAAAATAAGCGTCATGATTTTGGTGATACTGGCGGGACTTCTCACCTCATCGGGATTTTTTTCAAATAAGACCGTTCCCGTCGATGCCTCCATCAAAATCGCTGACGGTGAAGTCAGCTCAAGCGCCGCGCCTTCCGCGTATGCCGTATTTCCACATAAAAAAGTAACGATTATCGCAAAAGAAAGTAATCTGCAAATGAAATGTTTCCAACCAACCATACCGATAAACATCCATTTTGTTTTCTTATATGAAATTTATGCTTATTTTATCCGTTATATGCAAAAAACGCAAGCCCTAAGCCCGCGTTTTTTATTGTATAAGAAATATTAATTTTTCCCAACCAGTTTGTGATACAGCCCCGAAATCTCTTCTCGCATTTCGCTGTTCATTTTTACCGACATTGCAAAGTGATATCCGAAATCAAAAACACCCATCACGCAGATCAGCGCAATCGTTTTGATTCCCCATTCAAACGGCCAACGGTCTACAAAGCTCATCACCTTATCAAAAAGGAATGTGATGATAATCACCGCATAAAGTCCCCACGCCAACGTACTCTCAAGACAGACAATGCCTTTGTAATTGCAGAACTTTTCGTTGTAGTCCCACCATACCTCGCCAAACAGCTTCAGCATAAGCCTTGCTACCAGAAATTCAAAGATTGTTGCAAGCAGTGCGCCTACTATGTAAAGAGCTACCACATGTTTTGCAAGTGGGTGTAAAATAATATACCCCAATGTGGCGCCCACCCCGTATATGGGGCAAAACGGACCTGTCATAAACCCTCTGTTTGTCAGTTTTTTGTTGCAAAACGACATATACATCGACTCAACCATCCAGCCGATAATACTGAACAGAAAAAAGCAGGCGATTAAATGATATAAATCATATCCCGCAAAATAATAATTATTCAACCACATGTTGTTCCACTCCTTCTTCTCAAATCAAGCATATCCCCTAATTATACTTTCCTGTAAGTTATAAGTCAAAAAATCCTTGACATGCATAGCCAAGGATTTTGTTTTCATATAAAACGAATTAATTATATTTACGCTTTCTAGCTGCTTCCGACTTCTTCTTACGTTTTACGCTTGGCTTTTCGTAATGCTCTCTTTTACGAATCTCCTGCTGGATTCCGGCTTTCGCACAGCTTCTCTTAAATCTACGCAAAGCGCTATCCAAAGTCTCGTTTTCTTTTACGATAACATTTGACATACTATCACACCTAACCTCCCTCCAGCCCTATTATCGTGTGCCAGACTGTTCGGGTATACTTAATCGCACATATAAGATTATACCACATATTGCACATACGTCAATAGTTTTTCAAAATTTTTGCAATAAACTTTATTTTACCTGTCCCTCGAGCACTGTTTTCGCCTCTGCAATCGCCTGATCAATGCCTTCCGGATTCTTACCGCCCGCCTGTGCCATATTCGGACGACCGCCACCGCCGCCGCCTACAAGCGCGGCAATTCCTTTGATCAGATTACCGGCATGTGCGCCTTTTGCCATCGCACCATCTGTTGCCATTGCCACCAGATTGACCTTGCCATTTGCACCCGATGCGAGAACTACCACGCCCTCGCCGAGCTTTTCCTTCAACTGGTCGCCCAAGTCGCGCAGTCCGTTCATATCCACGCCGTCTACCCTTGCCGCAAGAAGCTTTACGCCCTTTACGTCCGTAACCTTATCCATCACATCACCGAGCGCGTCTTTTGCCGCCTTGCTCTTTAACGACTCATTTTCGCTCTGGAGCGCCTTGATCTGCGCCATCATATGCTCAATTTTCTCAACAAGATTTGCCGGGGTTGCCTTTGCTGTCTTTGCAGCCTTCTCCAGCTCGTCCTCTATCTTTTTATAATAGGAAAGCACATTTTCCCCTGTCAAAGCCTCGATACGGCGCACGCCCGCTGCCACACCGCTCTCCGACAAAATCTTAAATGCTGCAATCTCTCCCGTATTCTTGACATGTGTACCACCGCAGAACTCCTTTGAAAACTCGCCCATAGACACAATACGCACAGTTTCGCCGTACTTCTCGTCAAACAATGCCATAGCGCCTGTCTTTTTTGCCTCGTCCATCGTCATGATATCGGTTTGAACCTTGATGTTTTCCGCAATCTTGTCATTAACCATCTGCTCAACCTGCGTAAGTTCCTCCGCAGTCATCGCCTCAAAGTGGCTAAAGTCAAAACGAGTACGCTCGTCGTCCTGATAAGAACCTTTCTGCTGTACATGTGTGCCGAGCACTTCACGGAGCGCTTTCTGCATCAAATGCGTCGCCGAATGATTCTTACATGTCTTTGCACGATTCACGGGATCCACGCTAAGCACAGCGCTGTCGCCCACTTTCAGCATTCCTTTCGTCACAGTACCGATATGCGCAATCCTGTTTCCAACTACTTTAATCGTGTCCTTCACTTCAAAGACGGCATCTCCTACCGTGATGCTTCCCTTGTCGCCTACCTGACCACCCATTGTCGCATAAAACGGCGTCTTCGCCACAATGACCGCACCAGTCTGTCCGTCCGTAAGCGCGTCCACAACCTCATCCTCTGTTGTGAGCGCTGTAATCGGCGTTTCCAGTGTCAGATTATCATAGCCCTCAAATTCACTTGTTATATTTTTGTCAATCTGCTCGTAAATCGTCGCGTCGGCTCCCATATAGTTCGAAACCTTGCGCGCGTCATGCGCTTTCTTTCTCTGCTCGTCCATCGCAGTCTTAAAGCCGTCCTCATCTACCGAGATACCCTTCTCCTCAAGAATCTCAATCGTGAGGTCGAGCGGAAATCCATAGGTATCGTAAAGCTTAAACGCATCCGCGCCCGAAAGCGTCTTTTCGCCTTTCTCGGCAAGCGCATGTTCCATATCCGCAAGAATGGTAAGTCCTTGATCGATCGTCTTGTTAAACTTCTCCTCCTCCTGTAAAAGCACCTTGAAGATAAAGTCCTTCTTCTCGTCAAGTTCCGGATAACCGTCCTTCGAACAGTTAATGATAACCTCTGCTATTTTTGTAGCAAACTTGCCCTCAATGCCAAGCAGTCTGCCGTGACGCGCCACGCGACGAATCAATCTTCTCAGCACATAGCCTCTGCCCTCGTTGGTCGGCATGATACCATCCGAAATCATAAACGTAGCGGAACGCATGTGATCCGTGATCAGACGAATCGACACATCTTTTTTCTCGTCCGTTTCATACGCAACACCGGAAAGCTCACACACCTTGTCGCGGATTGCTTTCATCGTATCAATGTCAAACACGGTATCCACATCCTGAACAACTACGGCAAGACGCTCCAGTCCCATACCTGTATCGATATTTTTCTGAGCCAGCTCCGTATAATTTCCCTTGCCATCACCGTCAAACTGCGTAAATACGTTGTTCCAAACTTCCATAAAACGATCGCAGTCGCACCCCACCTTACAGTCGGGCTTTCCGCAGCCGTACTTGATTCCCCTGTCATAATAAATCTCGGAGCATGGTCCGCACGGTCCCGCGCCGTGCTCCCAGAAGTTGTCACACTCGCCCGTTTCGGGATCCCGGTAAAAACGCGTTATCTTCTCCGCAGGCACACCGATTTCCTTTGTCCATATCTCAAACGCTTCCTCGTCCTCGCAGTAGATAGACGGATAAAGTCTCTCGGGTTCAAGACCTACCACCTTCGTCAGAAACTCCCAGCTCCACGCAAGCGACTCACTCTTAAAATAATCTCCAAACGAGAAATTTCCAAGCATCTCAAAAAAGGTAAGATGTCTTGCCGTCTTTCCGACATTTTCGATATCTCCTGTTCTAACGCATTTCTGGCACGTCGTCACACGTTTTCTCGGCGGTATTTCCTGACCTGTAAAATACGGCTTTAACGGTGCCATACCCGAATTGATGATCAGCAAGCTGTTATCATTGTGGGGTACTAAAGAAAAGCTCTTCATTGCCAAATGCTCTTTGCTCTCAAAAAATTCAAGAAACATTCTTCTAAGCTCATTTACTCCGTAGTTCTTCACGATT
>JAIEDW010000159.1:0-2631 GCA_029067805.1 Lachnospiraceae bacterium | reverse complement strand
GCAAGCGCCATATTTTCCTCAATCGTCATATGCGGCGCCGTTCCCTTTAACGGATCCTGGAACAAATGCCCGATGACCTTACTGCGCACATACTCCTTGCGATATGTAATGTCCTCTCCGTCCAGCATAATCAGCCCTTTATCGACGAAAAAAGCGCCTGTTATTGCATTGAACAACGTCGACTTTCCCGCGCCGTTACTCCCTACAATCGTTGCAAAATCTCCACTTTTGAGCGTAAGCGAAACCTCATCAAGCGCACATTTTTCATTCACGGTGCCGGGATTAAAAGTCTTGCTGACATTTTTCATGATCAGCATATTCTCACTCGTCATGGCCGGTCACCTCCATCAGCTCCTTTATGTAGCGCTGGTTCTGCTCCCACGACACACGCCTTGCCTTATAAAAAGAGAACTTTGTCTTTAAATACGGAAAAGCGATCGCAATCGCTACAATCAGCGATGATACCAATTTCAGACATTCTGCCGGCACATTTAATCGCAACGCAATTGCCACGATAAAACGATACAGACAGCTTCCCAAAATAACACCCGCTATTCGTTTTAACATACCGCCCTTACCAATCAGCGTTTCTCCGATGATCAAGCTTGCAAGCGCAATCGTCACCATTCCGGTGCCAAGATTAATGTCACAGGATTTCTGATACTGTGCAAGCAAACCTCCCGAAAGCCCGGTCAACGCGTTTGCCACGCAAAGTCCGATTGTGATCATCAGCGACGTGTTAATACTTGACGCCCGCACCATATCCGGATTATCACCCGTAGCACGAATAGACAGTCCAAGCCTTGTGTTTAAAAATACAGACACCAGCAAGCTGATTACGATTACAATAACCGCAGCCACAATGAGCTTATACCAGCTTGTCGGCATTGTGGCTTTCGCCCAAGTAAAAACGGAAGCGCAATTAAACAGATTCAAATTTGACGCAAATCCCATAACCGCAATATTGATCGTATAAAGTCCCGTATTTACAATGATGCCTGCAAGGATTGACTGAATTCCCATCTTTGTCTGCAAAAACGAGGTCACAAACCCCGAGCAGATACCCGCCGCCATCGCCGCAAAAAGCGCAAGCACAGGATGCCCCGCGAGCGTTACAGACGCGCACACAGCACATCCCAGCGTAAAACAGCCATCCGTAGAAAGGTCTGCAATATTTAAAATAGAAAAAGAGATAAACAGTGCCAGCGCAACAAGCGCATAGATAAATCCTAGCTCAAGCGCACTCTGCACAATAGATAACGTAATAATGGAGCCCATGCCTTCTTTTCCTTTTTATTCGAATTCTTGTGCAGTAACGGTTTCTCTCAGCTCTGATCCCATACCCTCAAGAACGGAATAATCAATACCGATTGCTTCCGCCGTTTCCGTATTGATCGTGATGATACCATCCGAAAGCGTCTTTACTGGCATTGTCGCAGGATCTTTGCCATTCACAAGGATATCAATTGCCATATCCGCCGTAACAGTACCGAGGTTTTCGTAGTTGACACCATATCCGCAGAAAGCGCCGTTGAGTGCAAACGAATCTGCTCCTGTATAATGAGGGATTTTTGCATCAATGAATTTCTCAAAAATAGCAAGCTCCGCTGTCATGATCGTATTATCCTGCGGTGTAAATACTGCGTCTACCTGCTCTGCAACAAGCGCATCCGCCGCTGCCTGTATTTCTGCTGTGGTCGTACCGGTCTTTTCCACATATGCAATACCATTTGCATCACAATATGCCTTAGCATCCGCAATGGACTGTAAAGAACCCGCCTGGCTCTTGTCATACAAAAGTCCCACTTTATCTGTATCCGGATTAACTGCCATAATCAGACCAAAAATCGCCTCTGTATCAATTGCGTCGGAAGTTCCTGTGATATTTGCTCCGGGTGCATCGTTTGATGCCACAAGTCCCGCGCCCACAGGGTCTGAAACTGCCGAAAACACAACTGGTATCTGATTATCCTCTGTCGCGTTCTGCATAATCATTGCTGCCGGTGTCGCAATTGGAATAATAATATCAACCTCATCTGCCACCAAATCAGCCGCAATCTGATTTAAAACTGTGGCGTCCGCCTGACCATTGTGTGAATAATGCTCAAAATCATATGTAATTCCACTTGTTTCTCCACTTGTAATCAGCATTGACTCAATTGCTTTTCTAATCTGATTGAGTGACGCATCGTCAACATACTGCACAATTCCTACCTTGTATACTGTGCCGTCTCCTGTCTGTGCCGGCTGCGTTTCTTCCTGCTCATTTGCGTTTGCCTGTTCCTGCGTCTGCGCCGGTGTCTGTCCTCCCGGCTGTGTCTGTACTTCCTGATTTCCAGATCCGTTGCTGCTACCGCAACCTGCAAGTGCTGCAGTCATCACTGCTGCCATAATGAATGATACTACTTTTCTTTTCATAATAATTCCTCCATTTATTAAAATACTTGCGAATTTGTGCCATTGCACAAATTTGCCCTATGAAAATTTATTTTCATAGTTCCTTAAAAACGGGCAGGTGTCGCCTGCCCAAATAAGACCTCTTTTGTTTTAGAACGTGAACTTATCCGCAAAATAAGCGTCCAGTTCCGCAATCGGAATACGAACCTGTTCCATCGAATCACGGAAACGAAC
>JAIEDW010000158.1 GCA_029067805.1 Lachnospiraceae bacterium | reverse complement strand
AAGGAGTTCATATGTGAAGTAAAAGGTTCATGAGTAGATTGATTGTAGGAATATTGATTGCAGCAATGAGTATTACGTCAGCTCCGATAAGTGTTTATGCCAAAAAGAGCGCTGATGTCGAAAGTGTGGCAGAAGAAACGCCAAGCGATACGGAAACAAAAATGCCAAAGGAAACAGCCGGGGAGGAACGGTTTGGGGAAACAAAGACGGATACACAGGAAATCGGCGAAGAGAAAAGCGCGGACGAAAGTGTTACAGACATTGTAGAACCGGAATCTTCAACGGACAAAATACTGGATAGCAAAGAAGAACCCGCAACCGAAACTTTGGAGCAAGATGAAACGCAGACCGATGTGGAAGAAACATTAGAATATGATGAAACACGGACGGATACGGAAGAAGCGTTAGACGAAGATGAAGAGCTTGCAGCAAATGGATTTGTGCCTAGAACGACTGATCCGGGGAACAATGCTTATTATACCAATGGAAATCCTTATGTGGGACCTTGTAATTGTACCTATTACGCTTGGGGGCGTGCACATGAACTGCTTGGATATAAGCCGCCTTTCTTTGGAATAACTGGTCAGAATGCAAAGTCATGGTGGGATCAACCCGGAGGCTTTGAAAAAGGCAGTACACCAAGATTGGGTGCAATCATGTGCTGGGGAGCGTCAAGTGACAATGCGTATGGACATGTCGCTGTCGTGGAGGCAATAGGTAATGGAACAATTTCATTTTCTGAAGCAAGTTATGATCCATCGTATGCTTTTGTGTATAAAGAAAACATAAGTACAAGTACCTTATCAAATATTTACAGGGGAACATTTCAAGGCTACATATACCTTCCAGGAATACCATCAGGCCATAATCCGATAGGTACTTTAGATTCGGTTATAGGTGGAGCAGGAAGTATTACTGTAAGAGGATGGGCTTTGGATCAGGACGCCCCAAATCAGCCACTTGCTATTGATGTGTACATAGGTGGTCCAGCTGGTTCAGGTGTACCCTACCATAGGATTACTGCAGACAAGTTGCGTACGGATGTGGGTAATGCATATCCTGGAACTGGGAATTACCACGGATTTTTAGAAACAATTGCTACAGAAAAAACAGGTGTACAGGATGTATATGTATATGCATTAAATGTGGGAGATGGGAATGACAATCCACAGATAGGAAAAGGGACAGTGACGATAAGTGACCGGGTAAAAGGTGCCTACATGAACACAGGCTATTCTCGTGTCATTTCGGACGGCTACTATCATATTTCGTCATCGTTTGGTGACCAGTGGTGGCTGACGATTAGAGAATCTTCCATGGCTAACGGCGGAAATGTGGAGGTGGATGATTATAGTGGGAAAGTTTTTGAGTGCGACGAACAGCTCTTTTACTTTGAGTTTATAGACGATGGCGACGGCAGAGGATTTTATAAAATCACAAATAAGCTGTCGGGAAAGTGTCTGGATGTGGAACGCGCGAGTGAATACATGCGTGATGAAAACGGAAATCCAACAAATGTACAGCAATGGGAAGATAACGGAAGTTCTGCGCAGCGGTGGGCAATCCGTGAGGTAGACGGCGGTGAGAAGGGGGTGCTGTATACTTTTAAGGCAAGGAACAGCGGCTTTTGTCTTGATTTGTTTGGTGGGGAGGATAGCCTCAACAATGGCATAAAAAACATCAGTATGTATGAAGACAACGGAACCCCTGCGCAGCAGTGGCGGCTCATCCCCTACACAAGCTCAATTGTCGTAGAAAAACTCACCTTAAACAAAACCACTCTTACACTTCAAGTAGGTGAAACCGCCACCTTGACTGCCGCTATCAGCCCCGATAATGCCACAAACAAGACGCTCACATGGCAAAGCAGTAATATTTCGGTTGCAGACATAGACAACAGCGGTACAGTAATCGCCAAATCCGAGGGAACGGCAGTGATAACCGTCACCTCAGCAAACGGAAAAACGGCATCTTGCGAAGTTACGGTAATAAACAACGATCCTTACGGTGATATATTAAAAGAAGACATCCCCGAAGACGGAAAAATCCCGGAAGGATTGTGGCTTGCGGGAATTGCAAACGGATACTCCTATACAGGCAAAGCCATCAAACCCGAAGTGCGCGTCTATGACCACAAGACGCTGCTGAAAGAAAAAAAGGACTACACTCTTTCTTATAAAAATAACACCAATGCAGGCAATGCCGACAGCTTGAAGCCGCCCACCATTACGGTAACAGGAAAGGGCAACTATAAAGGAAAGGAAACGCAGTCTTTCACGATTAGCCCCAAAAGCCTTGAAGACGAGGACATCACGGCAGATAATATCGTATTAAAAGAGAACGGAAAAGTACAAAAGCCTGTTCCGACAATTACCTGGAACAACAAAAAGCTTGCAAAAAAGAAGGATTACACGATATCCTATCTAAACGAAGCGGCTGACGGCGCATATATGAAAACGGGAACATATTCTATTCGTGTAAAAGGCGCAGGAAACTATACGGGAGAGCGGACGATAACACTTACGATCACACAGGATGCCGTAAAGCCGTTGAAAAAGATATCGATAAGCAAAGTAAATACAGAACTACAGTTCAATAAAATTGCATCCTACACAGGAAATGCGGTTAAGCCTGACCGCTATACACTGACATTCACGACCAAAGATGCCAGTGGAAACAATAACACAGTGACGCTGAAAGAGGGAAGTGACTATAAGGTTTCCTACCAAAATAACGTGAAAGCGGGCAAAGCGTCTATTCTGTTTCAAGGCATCAACAATTATAGCGGCACTCTTCGAAAAACTTACAACATTGCACCATATGACATCGAAACAGATACGGACAAAAAGATTGAGATTACGCTGTCGGACGCTTATGCGTACACAAAAGGCGGATGCAAACCAAAACCGATTGTAATGTTTGGGAAAACAGCGTTGACAGAGGGCATTGACTATACGTTAAGCTATCAAAACAATACCAATCTGAGCGATGACAGCAATACCGAAAAAATACCGACTGTTATTATAAAAGGAAAAGGAAATTTTAAGGGAACTTGTAAAGAAACTTTTGCAATCCGTCCCAAAGATATTGGAACGCTGACGCTGACCGCAGCCGATAAGACATGGCAGAACAAAAGCAACCTCTACAAAACAAAAATCGTGATCAAAGATGAGGACCAAAAGGCGCTAGGCAGCGGCAAAGATTACAGCAACACAATCCTGTATGAATATGACAGCGCTGTTACATTGGCTGACGGAACGACAAGAAACGCGGGAGAAACGGTATCTCCACAGGATATCATACCCGCCGGCACAACGATCAGAGTGACTGTAAAAGCAGACGGCAAAAATTACACTGGAACGCTGACAGGAACTTATCGCATTGTGAAAGCCGATATCGGCAAGGCGTCTGTCAAAATCCCGCCGCAAATTTATACAGGCAAACCAATCGAGCCGGATAAGAGTCAGATTACCGTAAAGCTAAAAGGGCAGACATTGGCGGAGGAAGATTATGATATCAGTTGCAGCAATAACATCAATAAAGGCACGGCAACAATGATCATCAAAGGAAAGAACGACTGCGGAGGCACAAAAACAGTGAAGTTTAAGATTAAAGAAAAAGGCTTTTTGTGGTGGTGGAGATAGCCAAAAAATTAAACGAAAATAAATAAAAAATGCAGGCAGTCGAAATTTCGACGCCTGCATTTTTGTCGAATAAATAATTAAAACCCTTCAATCGAAAACCTTACCGCATTGACCGGCACATTGAATTCGCTTTTATAAACTCTGCCCACAGAGAGCGCGCTGCAATAGAGGCGGACTTTCGAGAGAACATTTCCCGAAGCATCATAGAAATATCCGTAGCATCCCCATTTTCTGTAATCTTCATCGCCATAGGAAACACATTTATATTGAAGCTTTAAAGTGCTCTTGTAATCGTTAAAATTCTCGTAAGTAAAATCATATGGAACAAACTCATAACTTACAAGTTCGCAGTAATTCTTTTTGTCGACACCGAGCTTTGCCGGGATGTTCATGACAACAGACGATGCATTGATCGCAGCGTATGCGATTACGGCAGGATTATCCATGTGGACAACCGCTGCGACAGTGGCGCCGAGTCCGACATAGTTTACTTGAAAGGCTGCCACGTTTGCGACAGACGTAATCGGTGTCACGGTAGCGACATTCGGATCTGCGACAATACAGGCAAGTCTTGACGCGTCAAATCCTTCGCCCAACGCTGCTGTAAAAGTAGCAGCGCCGTTCTCCGATAGAGTGATCGTGTCTGTAGACAGGATAATGCCGTTTCCAACGCTTTCCTTAGCGGAAACGGTCGCTGCCGGAGCGATGTTCACCACAGACGCAATTAAAGCAGCGCTTAAAACGGCGCAGACAAATTTTTTTAAATGCTTTTTCATTAATTTTCTCCTCATAAAAATCATATTGTAAAATGTATGAATTCGTTACTGCTTTCTATTATAATAAATAACATGATAAAAGAACAAGTAGTATTATAAAAAATTTATATATTTTAGCTGTTTTTTATAAAAAAGGAAAAATTTGCAAAAGAATCTAAAAGAAAAATAAAGAAATTCATTTTTTACTTTCATTTTTGCAAAAAAGAGTATAGAATAGCGAATGAATAAGTTTTTAATTAGGAGAGATAATATTATGAAAAATATACAGAAAAAATTGGCAGCGATTCTGTGTATCTCACTCTCATCCGTTTCTTTCTGGGGCTGCGGTGAGCAGGCAGCGGAAGAAACCGCTGAAGATGTGGCGATCGTTGAAGCGTCAAAACCGGAAAGGGGAAGCTTAAAACTCTCAAACAGTTTTATCGCGACGATCAATCCCGACGAGTCCGTGTATATCATACCCAAGACGACGGCAGAAGTGCTTGCGGTCAATGTTAAGGCGGGTGACAGGGTACAGGAAGGCGATGTGCTTGCAGTGCTTGACGATACGATGGCGCAGATGTCCATGAAAAATGCGCAACTGCAGTTGGACAACGCAAAGCATGCCTATAATCTTTCGTATGGAGATGCAGCAACAACCTTAAATGATATGCAGACCGACAGCACCCTGGACCAGGCAGCAGACGGTGTGGATACGTTACAGGAAAGCCTTGTCGACGCGATGGATAATCTGCAATATTACAAAGACATGCTTGCGGATGAGGAGGCAGAGCTTGACGACTTAAAGAAAGAATACGATTTTGTGGAAGATGTCGATGAGATTAAGGATTACGCGGAAGACAATTTTAATCCGAACAATCCAAAAGAGGCGGCAGATTATGCGGCGGCGATGCAGCGATATCAAAATGCAGCTACCAAGGTTGGAACGACAGAAGCAAAAATCTCAAACTATAAGTCGGCAATCGATCAGTTAGAGGAAACAATCAATAAACTTCAAAAAAATGTTGACAGTACATATAACTCTTACAGTCAGGCAGTTACTTCAAGCAATTTAAGCAATGGCGAGCTTCGTGAGGAACAAAAGAAAGTATCGCAGAACTCCATTTCCGCGGCGCAACTTGGAATAGAACAGGCACAGGAGAGTCTTGACGCGTATACGATTACAGCAACAATATCGGGTGTTATTGAAAGCGTGAATGTGAATGAACACGATTTTGCAACATCAAGCAGTCCCGCGTTTGTTATTTCAAACAAAGATGCGATGGTGGCAACATTCTATGTGAGTGAGGATGTGAGAAATACATTCAGTACAGGTCAGAGTGTCAGCGTGGCAAAGGATGAGAATGCGTATAGCGGAGAAATTATTGAGATTGGCACGGCAGTTGACCAGACCACAGGACTTTTCAAGGTGAAAGCGAGTGTGAACGGCGATACGTCCGCTCTGCTTTCCGGCACAAAGGCAACGGTGACGACTGATACATATCATGAAAACAATGCGCTTATCATACCATATGATGCGGTCTACTATGACGGCACGGATGCGTATGTATATCTTGTTGTGGACCAAAAAGCGAAGAAAACCTATATTTCTACCGGACTTTATGATACGGAGAGCATTGTCATAAGCGAGGGACTTACGGAGAATGATATGCTGATCACGACATGGTCGGCGCAGCTTCGCGACGGCGTGGCTGTATCCATTGTGGATACGGCATCCCAGGAATAGGAGGAACCGGTAAATGAACTCCTTGACGAAACTTGCTTTGAAAAGACCTGTATCCGCGCTTTTGATTGTGCTTGCGCTCGTTGTGTTCGGAATCAACTCTGTGCTCGGGTTCAAGCTGGAGTTGACACCCGACATGGAAATGCCCATGCTCTTTGTCATGACAATCTATCAAGGCGGCGATCCCGAAACGACCGAGGAGCTTGTGACAAAGATCATCGAGGATACGGGAAAGACACTTTCGGGCGTAAATTCGATTGATTCTTATTCCAGCGCGAATTATTCGATGGTAATGTTTACCTACGACTACGGTACGGATACAAGTGAGTCCTATTCTGATCTTAGAAGCGCATTGGACACGGCGTCTTTGCAGCTTCCGGACGACGCACAGGATCCTGTGATCGTTGAGATGAATATGGACGCGATGGATGTGATGACGCTTTCTGTTACATCCACGGGAGATGTTGACGTACTTTCTTTTGTGGAGGAGGAAATCGAGCCCGAGTTGGACAGAATCTCGGATATTGCCGATGTGACAATTTCGGGCGGCGCGTCGCAGTACATCAGTGTGACGCTTCATAAAGAGAAACTTCAGCAGTACGGCATCACAATGTCAAGTATTGCTAATTATATTGCGACGACGGACTTTACGATACCTGTCGGTACAATGAAACAGGGAAGACAGGATATCAGTACATCGGCGTCTTCAAAGCCGGAGACGCTGATGGATTTGCAGAATGTTCCCCTTATCACCAACAGAGGACAGGTGATAAGGCTGTCCGACGTTGCCACGGTTTCGATGGCGACGCAGGCAAACAGCAGTATCAGCCGTTATAACGGAACGGAAAGTATCAGCGTCGGTATTGCAAAGGCGCAGAGCGCGGGTACTGTGGACGTGTCAAAGGCAGTTAAGGCAGTGGTGGCGAAGGCCGCAGCCAAAAATCCCGCGATTCAGATTGATATCTCCTATGATGCAGCGGAGAGTATTATCGATTCGCTGAGTTCCGTTGCGGAAACACTTATTCTGGGCGTTGTCTTTTCCATGATCGTATTGTTTGTATTTTTCGGAGATTTCAAGGCAAGTCTGATCGTGGGAAGTTCCATGCCGATTTCGCTTTTGGCAACCTTGATTTTTATGAGCTTCGCGGGCTTTTCGTTAAACGTGGTGACGATGGGGGCGCTGGTTATCGCAATCGGTATGATGGTAGACTCGTCCATCGTCGTATTGGAGAGCTGCTTCCGCTTAAAGGAAGAAAAACGTGACTATAAAGAGGCGGCGCTTGCCGGTGCAAAAGTGGTAGTAGATTCGGTTACTGCTTCGACCATCACAACTGTGGTTGTTTATCTTCCGTTGTCGCTGATGAAGGGACTTTCGGGACAGATGTTTTCACAGCTTGGCTATACGATCATTATAGCGATGCTTTCATCACTGATCATCGCTGTTACGTTGATTCCGATTTTCTTTTGGAAGTATAAGCCGAAGGAGAAAAAGAATATCTTGGCAAACCGCATCCTTGAAAAAGTCGGAAACGGTTATAAGTGGCTTCTTGGCAAAATTATGTTGAAGAAAAAGACGGTTATGCTTGTGGCGATAGGGCTTTTGGTTCTTGCTTTTGTTCTTGCGGGACAGCTTGACATGGAGTTGATGTCGGCAACAGGTATTGACAGCGTGAGCATCAGTATAGACCAGCGAAGCGGAACTCGGCTTGAGATTATGGATGAAGATGTGCAGTCTATCGAGCAGATGATCATAGACGACGTAAATTTTGAGAGCTGTAACATCACCATCAACGGTTCTTCGGCGTCGATATCGGCGTATCCCGCAGAAGATTGTGAAAAGAGTATCAATGAGCTTGTAGAAGAGTATAATCAACTGTTAAAGGATTATACAAACATGAGTATCACTGTGACAGCAGGCGGAAGCGGTATGGCATCTATGATGAGTGTCGGGGCGAGTACGGAGATTGACTTAAGCGGTGAGGATATGGACGATCTGCGTACGGCTTCAAAACAGGTTGAGTTGATGATGCTTGAGGTTCCGGGCGTGATTAAGACGGCAAACAGCTTAAGTTCCGACGCATCACAGGCAAAGATAAAAATTGACTCGCTTAAATGTATGGACGTGGGACTTACGGCGGTACAGGTGGCGGGCGAGATGTACAATGCAAGCAGCGGCAAGGAAGCGATGAAGATGAATATCGGTACCGACGAGTATTCCGTGATGCTTGAATTCCCGAAAAATACTTATTCGACCATAAACGACCTTATGATGCTGGAACTTTCGACAAATTACGGAACGATGATCACGGTTGGCGACGTGGCGGAGGTTGTGTATTCCGATGTGCCCGAAACGCTTGTGAGAAGCGACGGAAAATATCAGGTGTCGATCACGGCGTACACGACAGAGGCTTCGAAGTTTACCGCACAGAATGAAATCAACAAAGCGGTTTTGTCGGCGGTTGAAAACGGAGAGTTCCCCGAGGGCGTGGGACAGACGGACAGCATGATGATCGAGATGATGATGGAGGAGTTTACCGCAATCGGAAAGGCGATAGCGGCTGCAGTTTTCCTGATTTTCCTTGTTATGGCAATGCAGTTTGAATCTCCCAGATTTTCGGCGATGGTCATGCTCAGTATCCCGTTTAGTTTGATCGGTTCGTTTTTCCTTTTGTTTATCACGGGTTCGACACTCAATATGACTTCGCTGATGGGTGTGCTGATGCTTGTCGGTATCGTTGTAAACAACGGTATTTTATATGTAGACACAGCAAATCAGCTAAAGGAAACGATGTCGCTCAATGACGCGTTGATGGAGAGCGGACGTATTCGTTTAAGGCCAATCCTTATGACGACGCTCACCACAATCCTTTCCATGATACCGATGGTATTTACGACAAACGAGAATGCGGCGATGATGAAAGGAATGTCGCTCATTATCATAGGCGGTCTTATCACGTCAACCTTGTTGATTCTTTTGTTGCTGCCAAGCTTCTATCTGCTCATGAGTAAGCAGGGAAGACAGGAGGCAAAAGCAAGGAGAGCGGAAAAGAGGGAACAAAAACGCAAAAAGAAAAAATTTAATGATGAAGATTAAAAAATATTGATGAAAGACAGCTTTGACTATTTTGGATAAAAATGGTTAAGGCTGTTTTTCTTTTGATTATGAAGAACGTGGAATCATTTTGCTGACTATTTTTTATGAAAATTCATATACTACATTTAAAAATCGTAAATATTTAGAGCGGCTGAGAAAGGAGCTTTGTTACGAATATGAAAAGCAGAAAAATGAAATACGTATTGTCTTTATATATTTTTCTCGGCTTTGCAATCGGTATGTTCTGTTGGGCATCGTATGCATATTATCAGGCAAGCGTTCCAAGTACGATCAGTATCAAAGCGGGAACGAGCGAGGAAATCAATCTTCGGATTCCCGCTTCGGGCGTTTTAAGTACGGATTCGGAAAAGGTGCTTGCTTTAAATGAGCCTGTGACAATTGTTGCGGGTAAAAATGTAAGTTCATACCAGATGCGGTTGAAACTTTTCGGAGTGCTTCCGTTAAAGGATGTGGATATACAGGTCATTGAAAATAAAGAGCTGACCCCCGTAGGGCAGCCAATCGGAATCTTTGTGAAAACACAAGGTGTGCTTGTAGTCGATACAGGTAGTTTTGTAAACGGCGGCAATAAGTATGCGCCATCGGAATACAAGCTGCAGCGGGGGGATTATCTTACCGCGATGGACGGTCTGGCGATAAGCGATAAAAGGCAGATAAAAGACTATGTGGAAAGTGGAGCGGGACAAGATATCATTTTTCAAGTGTCAAGACATGACGAGCTGATAAGCGTGAAAATAAAACCTGAGCCCGATGAACACGGCGTGTATAAAATCGGAGCGTGGCTTAGAGACAGCGCGCAGGGAATCGGTACCATGACTTACATTGACTCCGAAAACCGATTTGGCGCACTGGGACACGGAATCAATGATATGGATACGGGAGAACTTTTAAAGCTTGGTTCAGGGCTTTTGTATCATACCGAGATCGTGGCTGTGCGGCGCGGGGAAAGAGGTGTGCCAGGAGAGCTAACAGGTGTTATTGAATACAAGCCCGAGCAGGTGTCGGGAGTGATCGTTGACAACACGATGCAAGGGATATACGGTGTCACGAACGAAGCGCTTTTGGAAAAATATATCGGGGACAACGTGCCGCTTCCCGTGGCGTTAAAGCAAGAGGTAGAACTTGGCCCGGCACAGATTGTGTGCGCGATAAACGGCGAGAGCCAGTATTATGATGTCGAAATCACGAAAATAAGCCCCGGAAATGAGGCTGTCAACCGTCAGATTTCCATAAGAGTGACGGACGGTGAGCTTCTGGAACTTACAGGGGGAATTGTACAGGGCATGAGCGGCGCGCCGATTGTCCAGAACGGGAAATTTGTAGGCGCCGTCACGCATGTGCTCGTGCAGGACGCGACAAAAGGGTATGGAATCTTTATTGAGGATATGCTGGGGCATTAAAAAATATTGTAAAATCGGAGTTTCCCTTTGGAAATCATTGTAGATTGCCGATATTTAGTATATAATCAATATAATTATATGCAAGAAACGGATTTTGTCCGTATAATGAAAAATGATGAAAGGGGAAACCTTGATAAAGCTTTGTCCGGGTCAGGGATGATATGCCGATGGTTATACGACATAATATGAGTGCTGTAAATGCCAATCGACAGTTGGGATTGGTAACCGGAAGTTTTGCGAAGTCATCCGAGAAATTATCTAGCGGATATCGGATCAATCGTGCGGCTGATGATGCTGCAGGATTGAGTATATCGGAAAAGATGCGGACGCAGATTAGGGGATTAACACGGGCAAGCGAGAATATTGAGGACGGAATTTCACTATGTCAGGTTGCTGACGGAGCATTAAATGAGACTGTTGATATCCTCCAGAGAATGCGTGAATTGGCGATTCAGTCCGCTAATGGGACGAATGCCGAAAGTGACAGACAATATATTGAAATGGAGATTGCGCAGCTCAAAGACGAAATCAACAGGATTGCTGAAACGACGAGGTTTAATGATGTTGTATATCCGTTGAATGCACCGATTACGGATAAAGAAACATCTACGGAAATGATTGGAGTTTCTTCCAAATGCCATTGGACGAATGGTTTAATATATGAAACATCGTTTACCATTATAACTGACCAAGAATGTACTTACGATGGTAAGAAATATAATGTTGGAGATGAAATTACCATAAACGGACTTACTACAAATAATAATGAGATTTGGGTTTATGCGGGAGTTACATGGGCCCGCAACGGATGGAAATGGTCATGGAGTGATGACTATGATAATATGAAGTCATTGACAATATGTGATTTAAGAACCGATAAAAACGGGTATCTCTATTATGATTGGGAGGGCACGAAAAAGTATGCCGTATATTTTCAGAAGTATCATCAAGATAAAAACTATACCGATGATCCGATTTATTTTCATGAGTATGATCATGCCTTGAATGATGTACAAAATGGAGTCGCACAAGCTCGTTTTATGACAGTTGCCGATTTGGGAATTCGGAATTCAGCGACACCGGAAGTTCAGACGGGTAAAAACGATTATTTTAATAATGGAATGAATATATACATTCAAGCCGGCGCGACTTCGTCTCAAGCTGATAAAATTCCAATTCGTACAGTCAATGCAACCTGTAAGGGGCTTGGAATATTGGATGTGACGCTTGTCACAGAGGACAGTTCAACCCGATCATTAGATCGGCTGGACAAGGCAATCATAAAAGCCTCATCCTATAGAAGCATGTTTGGTGCGACTCAGAATCGTTTGGAACACGCTAAAAAGATTGATGATAATACCGTCGAAAATACGCAGGCAGCCGAATCCTTAATCCGCGATACGGATATGGCTGATGAAATGGTGCGTAATACTAACGCAAATATTCTTGCTCAGGCGGGTCAGGCAATGCTGTCGCAAGCGAACCTAAGTAATCAGAGAGTTCTGAGTCTGATTGCGTAATTCATGGAAAAAACGATATTTGCATCAAGAGGCTGTCATTTTGGCAGCTTTTTCTTTATGGAAACCCTACAGATGGTGCGTTTTGATGACAGTTTAGAACGGATTAAAAGACTGTATGTAACAGAGAAAAATATTTTGTCATGGAGTTTTAGTAGAGATAAAGGGTTGGAAAATGATGCTAATACTTAACAGCAAGAACATATATTCGAAATTAACTTGACGTATAGATTTATGAATGATATAATAAGATTGTAGATTAAATCCGGGTTTTAGGGGGGATATAGTATGTTGAAAATATTGGATGAAAAGGTCAAGACGAGTTGTTATGATATGGCAGACAGATATCCTGATTGCCGGTATTTATATATTGTCGATAGTCTTGATGAGCTGATAGAGCATGAAGGGTATCTCTATTGTGTCAGTGATTCAAATGATTCGTTTTCGGAATTAGTTGATGAAGAATGTAAACTGAGGGAGCAAGGGATATTATGTGTTCACGCGGGAAGTTATAACAATGGGGGAGGAATCGGTGTACAGTACGAAGTTAGTGAAGCAAAGGTATGAGATAGAATGTATATCTTTGGCAAGAGTTATTAAAATACAAAGGTTTATTGTGGATACCGGAGCAATGTATTCCTGTTGTCATTATTCAATGATAGATGAAAAGTTACAGGAATCTGAACTTTTCAATCTGAACACGAAACTAATAGGTGGATTTGTGAACGGATTGGCAGTTAAGTTTTACGAATATCCATTAAAACAATTTACAGTAGGTAATATTAATCAGGGACCATGCAGCATATGGATTACTTTTGATGAGAGAGTTGCAGATATGGTGTTGGGACTGGATATTTTGAAGAATATCATATTTCTGAACAGACCAAACGATAAGGAAATGTATTTCTTTGAAAGTGATGTTGACTGTAAAGAATATATGCAGACGATATAATAAGGGTATAGTATTTGAAAAGATGCGAAGTATGAAGCTGTTAATGTAGCAATACTTTGCATTTTTTGTAGTATAGTGGAATTTTTT
>JAIEDW010000157.1 GCA_029067805.1 Lachnospiraceae bacterium | reverse complement strand
GGATAAGCCCGTCAGTAGGAAGAGAGAAAATGCGATGGATGATCAAAGCCCAAAGGAAAGCTTTCAAAGGGTATTTACGGGTTCTGCCCGTTGAAGCATAGAAGTGGTTATAAAAAGAAACCGGAATAATTTCATCAAGGTCGATATGTTTTTCTAATAGAGAAAGAAACGCAGGTTTGTCAATATCAAATATATTTTGACAGTCCTGAAAAATATCTTCCAAAGAGAGCTGTTTATATGGTATCATAGGTATCAGAATAACTCCTTTCTTGGGTGTGTGGTTTATAGTTTCCAAGCAACTCTATTATACCATATCCGGTGAGGAGTTATTTGTTTTTGAGTAACAAAAAATGTCGTATTAATGCGGATTGTGGCGTTTCGCAAACGCCTATAAAATTCTCTTTCAGAGAGGACATCTCTACAAAGAACTTCCATGTGAAGGAAATACTTTAGTTAAAGGGAATTTCAGCAATGGTGGAATAGACTGGGGCTTAGAAGCCGACAAAAATATTTTAACGGAATGCATCAAAGAAAACTCCAATACACCTTATTGGAATCAGAAAACTTGCTGTAATGATCTGAGGAATCCCAAATACGCAAACGAGCTGGCGCAGATCCTAAAGCAAATGGATATTTAACGCTTATTCTGCCTTGCAGAATAATACAAAATTTCATAAACGCTAATACGCTCTATCTGTTTTTAAAGCAGACAGAGCGTATTCACGATAACTTCCCCTTTTGCATTCTCGTCATCCATGATCATTTCCCCAACCTCGGGCACTGTGATTTTGCCGGAAAGCGGATTTTTGATGCTGATCACAGGTGTCGTAATCTCCGCGAATACTTCTGATTTCTCAAAGCAAAGGTCGGTATCTGTCATTTCACAGTTGATTAGTTTCAGATTTTTACAATAGCAAAGCGGCTGTGTTCCGATAATCTTGCAGTTTTCCAACGTCAGCCCATCGGAATACCATGCCAGATATTCCCCTTTCACAACACTGTTTCTCACTGTCACATTCTCGCCATGCCAAAACGCGTCCTTAGTGTCAAAGGTGCAATTTTCAAACACTGCATTCTTAATATACTGAAACGAATACTTTCCTTTGAATGTAACATTTTCAAATCGAATATTTTCAGAACGCATCATAAAATATTCGCTCTCTGCCTTTGAATCATACATCTCTATATTCGTTACAGACCAGCCAAATTCCGGCGAAACAATGTCGCACCCTTTAAGCACCGCATTCTGGCATTCTCTTAGCGCCTTGATGCCATGCAGCTTTGTATCCGTAATTGTAATATGATCCGAATACCAAAGCGCCGCGCGACACAGCTCTGTCAGCTCGCAGTCATTTATTTTCAGTCCATGCACATGCCAAAAAGGATAGCGAAGATTAAAGAAACATCTGTTCGTTTCAACATTTGCAGCCTCTTTAATCGCACTCTCACCATCCGCCGGTCCGTCAAAGCGGCATTCATTTACGATCACATCTCTTGCGCCGTAAAGTGCACGTTCCTCATCAAAAGTCTGTTTTTCAATTGTCGTCATTTGTGTCATCTCCTATTACGTTACTGTTCATTCTGTTCTTGTAAACTTTCTATATTCAGCGACATCAAACCAACACCTTATTCAAAATCTCGTCCTCAAGCACCACACGTTTTGCCGCCTCCCTGTACTTTTCTTCGTGCAGATATGTGTATCTGTGCGGCTTAATGGACGGCGCCAAATCAATCGCCTTGATAAAATCCTCTTTCTTCATGCCAAGCGTTGCCACGTAATCCCAAAATCCCGTTTCCGTAAGCACCGCATTTACCCTCTTATATCTATGATTATGCACAATGCTCATAATATATGTTGCCACACCCACCTGTATCCCGTGGAGCTGCGGCATCTCCAAAAGCTTGTCAAGCGCGTGCGAAATTAGATGCTCACTTCCGCTCGTAGGCGCACTGCTGCCCGCAATCTCATTCGCAATGCCGCTCATGGAAAGCGAATCCAAAAGTTCCTTCAAAAACACCTCATCCTTGATACTCTCATACGGTGTGCGCACAAAGCTGTTGACCGCCTTTTTTGCAATCATCACAGCGAAGTCATTTAACTGCGAAACGCCGTGTCCCGCTTCATACACCCAGTCATAAATTGCGGTAATCTTGGAAATCATATCCCCGATACCCGAATAAATAAATTTCTCGGGAGCAGTGCGGATCACATCGGTATCCACGATAATACCATAGGCAAGCGCCGCAGGTACAGAATTTCTGCGCCCATCCACGATAAGGGACGCGCTCGCACTGGAAAAACCGTCGCTTGAGCTGGAAGTCGGTACACTGATAAACGGAATATTTTTCAAAAACGCCGCATACTTTCCGGCATCAATCACCTTGCCACCGCCAATCGAAATGACAGCTTTCACCTTATTTGGCATAGAAAAAGCCATTTTAATAATATCGTCAATATCAACCGTATCAATCTCTCTGTATTCTAATACTTCTATCCCCTCGTTTTTCAGGGAATCCATAACCTTTGTACCAAACAGATCGATCAAGCCGTTTCCAAAGTAGATTACAACCTGTCCAAAATCTGCCTCCTTCATATAGTTTCCAATATTGTCCAACGCTTTGTTTCCCACCTTTAAAATTGCCGGAATTGATATACTTGCCGCTTGATTCATAACATTTGCTCCTTTCCCAAACAAAAACCTCTGCATGCAACAGAGGCTTTTTTATATCTTATACTTATCCTTCCTTTGTAATGGAGATAGGGGGACTCGAACCCCTGACCTATACGTTGCGAACGTATCGCTCTCCCAACTGAGCTATATCCCCACAGTTCTCTACACATATAAATGATTGTAGCAGATTTTCTAAAAAATGCAAGGCCATATCGGGAGATTTTCTAAAAACACCTTATTTTCCTTAAAATTTACTGCTCCACCTTTATGGCAAAACCATCATAAATCCCAACCGGAACATCTTCTCCAAAATTATATTGTTCCACCATATCATTTTCAAATGCATACACAGATATCATCTGTTTCGCAGGATCAACAATCCAATATTCTCTGACACCGGCAGTACGATACTTGAACAATTTTGTCATATAATCTCTCGGCTTACTGCTTGGCGATACAATCTCAATAATCCAGTCCGGCGCACCATGACAACCTTTTTCATCCAATTTAGACGAATCACAGATAACCGAGATATCCGGTTCCACATAATTGATATCATCATCATTCAAAAATACTGCAAACGGAGCCGCTAAAACTTCGCATTCTCCTTTGTTTTCCTTAATATAATTATATATTTCATTATATAAATAACCGGAAATCCTTTGATGTTTCCAGCTTGGCGGCGCCATATAATAAATTTTCCCATCTATCAATTCCGCCCGCTCCCCATCCGGTAACGCATAAATATCTTTAATTGTGTAAACTTCTTCCTGTTTTAATGCATCCATGAGCTACACCTGCCTTATAAAAATATGGTACAATATTCCCTCACATACGGCTACACCCTTATTATACACACAAATATAAAAAACATCAATGCATTAATCCCATCACTTCTATGATTTTCCCTACTTTTCTACTCCTGTGGTCTGACGCTCTCGCCCTGCTTTAACTCCTTTGACGAAAAAATAACAATCTGCGCGTCACTTCCTATCGCGGCGCCTTCTATCGCGGCGTATCGGTCATTTT
>JAIEDW010000156.1 GCA_029067805.1 Lachnospiraceae bacterium | reverse complement strand
TCCGTAATTTTCTTCATGCGCTGTTCATAAAAGCGTGCCCCCTCCGTTAAATCGACCTCATTCAACGCATTCCGATCTATAATATCCGCTCGCATATCCGTATAATTTTTCGCCGCAAAATAAAAGATATCGCCTAGCGGATGAAGCGCCTCCCATGCTTCATCACTCTCCAAATCCATATGATAGCTCTGTATCTCACCAATCAGCTGCGTCATATATTCCTCGGAAATCACATCCGTCTGCTTTGCCGTTCGTTCCTGATCAAGACAATACGCTGCAATTCCTTCAATATAACTGTCCGTCTTTTCATCATAAATACTCTCCTGTGTAATATAATTAAATACACATACTCCGATAAGAAGATATCCCAACAGCATCGCCGCCACATTCAATCTGCGCTCAAAAATCTTCTTCCACTCAAACCACATCATATTCTTCGTCCCCCTCAGAAAAATAAAACAAATAAAGCTTCTCCAAATTAAATGGTTCTCCGCTCTCGGAATGCGTCACCTCAAAGTAATGCTTTTTCAACGTTTCCAATGTTCCCTGCGCAATAAACTGCCCTTGCTTCATCAAAAAGATCCAGTCCGCAATCTCCTCTACATCCGACACAATATGTGTAGAGAGAATGACAATCCTGTCTTTTCCAAGTTCTGCGATCATATTACGAAAACGCACTCGCTCCTTCGGGTCAAGCCCCGCCGTAGGCTCATCCAAAACAAGAATCTTCGGATCATTCAGCAACGCCTGCGCAATGCCTAATCGCTGCCGCATTCCACCGGAAAATGTCTTTATCTTATGCCGCATCTCATTTGCAAGTCCCACCTTCTGCAAAAGCGCCTTGCTCTGCTGCTTTGCATATCCGCGGTCTAGTCCCTTTAAAGAGGCGATGTACAGCATAAATTCCATCGCGGTAAAATTGGGATAATAGCCGAAATCCTGCGGAAGATACCCCAATAAATCTCTGTACCGTCCTCCCATATCCCCAATTGCTTCCCCGTCAAGCCGAATTTCTCCGCTGCTGATCTCGGCAATTCCACAGACCATGCGCATCAATGTCGTTTTCCCCGCACCGTTTGCACCGAGTAAACCATACACGCCCTCTTTTAATGTCGCGCTCAAACGGTCTACTGCAATCTTATTCTTATACTGTTTTGTCACGCGATCCACTACCAATTCCATTCCCACATCAATCCTCCATCAAAACAGAATGTATGTTTTTAGGCAATCTCTTCAAATCCCGACAGCTTGTGATGCAGACAGACAAACTGCCGAATGCCAAACACGATTCCCGCAATACACACAATACACCAAACCCTAAAATAATTCGGCTGAAACAACCCAAAATGCCTTGTATTTCCAACCAACGCCAAAATAATCGCCAATCCGTAAACACCAACCACAGCATTCCGTAACAGTTCTCCTTGGCAATGCTGCATCAGCTTCAACAAAGCGCCCGTTATCAGAAACATCGGGGTAAAACCATAGACAAGGAGTTTCCCCATTTCCGAATCCAAATGTGCCCTCAAAGCCAAAATGCATCCCAGCAAAATCATCGAATGAAACACGCACAAAACTGACATTCGTGTCATAATCACGCCTTGCAGTGAATATTTCGTGGCATACTCAATCTCCAACATACTTCTTTGATACACCTTCGTAATCTCCTCAACCGTAAGCAGCACAAGAATCGGCGGCATCAGAGAAAGCAACACAAAAATCCCGTTCTCTTCCACTCCGGAAAACCAAGATCCTCCATGCCGCATCAGATACCAAAACAACACAATCCATAATGCCTGCCAAATCAGACAGTATCTCCCAAGATATCCAACCTGTTCCACGATAAAATCCCACAAATCTCCCCTTGTGCACGGCGTCGGTTCCATCTGCAAGAGTTCCTTAATACGAGCTTCTTTATCCTCGGGTAAAATCTGTTTACATGCCGCCGCATACTGCCTTAATTTTTTTTCAATCGCTCTTTGTTTCATGTCTACCCTCCGTTTCCGCTGCAGACAACAATTCCAGTCCTTTTTTTACTCTGTATTTGGCTAACGAAAGACTAATCCCCAAAATAGCCGCAATCTCCGGATATTTCAGATTTTGGAAATATCGCAATACGACCGCCTCCCGAAACTCTTCCGGCAGACTCATAACCATCTGCCTGACAATTACCAATTCTTCCATACGCTCATCCCCCTCCTGTTCCGGAAGCTCTTCCATAAAAATCGGTTTTTTCTTTTTGTAATAATCCTTGCACTTATTTTTTGCAATGGTATAGAGATAGTTTTTTGCCTTGCTCATATTTCGCATTTCAGCATAATGCCCGATAAAACTTGTAAACGTATCCTGACACAAATCCTCCGCCACCGCGCGGCTGCCTATCAATTGATAACAGTAACGAAAAATCGCATCATAATACTGCCTTATGATTTTTTCAAGCATTGATCTCCCCCATTCTTATACAACCTGCGAATTTGAGCTCCTCTATCCTATATAACGAATGATGTACCCAAAAAGACAAAATATTTAAAATTTTTTATGAAATGCAAAAAAGGACATATCCGTTAACACAGATATCTCCTTTTTATTAATCTCCATAAAGTGCTTCGCGACATCACAATTCCAAACGGCTTACGCCATCTGCGCAGTCACAAACGCTTTCAACTTCTCCTTTGACTGAAATCCGACACTCCTGTCGGCAATTTCGCCGTTTTTAAAAATGACAAGCGCAGGAATATTCTGAATCCCATACTTTAACGCAAGCTCATCATTCGCGTCAACGTCCGCGTTAAAAAAGTCAAGCTTTCCCGTAAGTTCCTCCGAAATCTCCTCAAGCACGGGCGCAAGCATCTTACACGGTCCGCACCACGTCGCGGAAAAGTCTACCAATGCAAGACTGCTTTCCAACGCTTCACTCATATTGTTGTTTTCGATTTTCTTTACCATAAGTTCCTCCATTCTGTAGCAACTGCTTGTCCTGTTTCCTGCAATCGTTTTTCATGCATTGAATAATATTTGTTATTCTGCTTCGGCAGTTTCCGCACTCGCCGCATCAATCGGTGCAAGTTCCTCGGGTGCGCCAATCGACGTTTCCGCATTCTCTGCCTTTCCTTCGGGGTCGTATTCCTTTTTCTCTTCTTCATCCCCCCACAGAGAATCATACTCTTCTTTCTTTTTCTTATTCATTTTATTTAACATTGCAAGATTTTTTACTGCCAAATACAGATCCATGCTGTAATCCATGACCTTTTTCTCATCCGTCGCCGGCACCTTCGCACCTTTTCCGATGCGCCTTGCGACTTCCATAATCTTACTCATCTCCAAAGCAGCGTCTTCCATCGCATCCTTTTGCTGCTTTGACGCCTCCGCATTAAAAACAGAACAATACTGCTCCATCAGCCGATCCAACACTTTTTGGTTTTCGTCAAATTTTTCGTTCAGCCCACCAATAGAAACTTCTAAAGTTGCCGCCTCATTCGCATAAATTTTTTTCTGCTCCGGATCAAAAGTTGTCGTCATCTTCTTTTCAAGCGCTTCCTTGCGCTCTGTAAGCTCTTTGCGCTGCTGAATGATCGTTGTCCGCTGCGCGCGGTACAATTTTTGCGCTTCTCCTACTTTCATATGAATAACCATGCTCCTTTCACCACTTGCTTATATGTGTAAAGTTTGCCCGCTATTCCTGTATCTGCTCCTGCTCTTCTTCCTCCGGCTGAAGCAGTTCTCCAATTTCCTTTTGCTCCTCGTCTTCTTCTTTCTTGTCAGCATCTACATGATCAATATCATTGCGCTCGTCAATCAACTCTTTTACCGCATCTTCAAGTTCCTCAGAGGTTTCGTCAAGCTTACCCTGCGTTGCCTGGTTGAAAGCAGCATCCACTGCCGACTGTATCATGCTGTCCTTTGTTTCCTCCATACCTTGCAGCGGATTGTCTGAAATGTGTATCAATTTTCCTTCCTTCGAATCCTTGATCATCTGCACGCCGCGATTTCTGTATTTTCCCAAATCAGCGTCTCTCATTCTCGCGCGATAACGGGATAATGCCTCCTCTTTTTCCGCATCCGAATAACCATCGCCAACCAAAATTTCCAGATCCTTGATTACGTCCGGATCCGGTTTGTCTGATATCGGACTTTTATATGCCCCTACCAGTTTCGCGCCATAACGGAATACGGCATCCTTTTTCTCGTCATTTGTATAATTCTCGTCAGCCAAAAGATTCTTGATGCTCTTCGTTTCGTCGAACGCATTCCTCTCAATCTCATTCGCCCGGCTAATATAATCATACCCCTCTTCATTCAGTGCATGAATCGCTCCCACTACATCCATCTCGCGCTTCATCGAAGACACTGTAAAACGCGTCGCCGAATTTTGAATCGCATCGCTGACACTATTTTCTGTTTTCGCGTCATTACTGCCGTCTTCTTCCACTTTACCGCCGTTTTCCTGTTCTTCTTCTGCCTTCTCGGATTCCTCAATGCTCTTTAACATAATAAACAAATCGCGGTTATTCTCGTCAATTTCATCCTGCGCCTTAGAGGACAGCATTGCCATCTCCTGCGCATAATTTGCCTGATTCTGGTTTGCCTCAAGTTGTTTTTGTTTCTGCTCGCTCATCTCATGGAGCAACTGCACTTTTTTTTCCAGCGTTTTCTCATCCGGCTTTGACATATTAGAATTGTTTAACGATTTTACGGTTTTATTAATCGTCTTAAGCAGTTCCGTATATTTATCGATCAATTCATCCGATTCTTTATCCAGCTGCTCTGACTTCTCCTGCTGGCGCATCATCGTCTTCTCGGCTTTTATGCTTTCTGCACTCCTTGCCGTCTGTTTGTTCGACTGTTCGCTTAATCTTCTTCCTTCTTTCGAAATCGTCACCCTGCACTGCGCGCCAAACACACTGCCCGATACCTGCGCAGACTGACTCTTAATCTGCGGCGCTCTCGCCGCTGTTACATGAATACTGTTTTCCGGAAATACTCTGATCTGCATAGAAACACCTCATTCCTTTGAATTTTGATTCGCAATTCCGTTTGCTTCTCTTAATTATTAACGTTGATATGCTATAATTTATATTTATATCGGCTAAACAGCGCAAAATTTTAACCCCCTTGCCGGGGGCTAAAATAAAAATTTTTAAAATTGTACACCTTCCATAACTTCAGGCAACTTGGCAAATTCCGGCAGCACGTAATCCGGCGCTTTTGCCTCGCCAAAACCGTATGATGCAAACACAAACGGAATACCTGCCACGCGCGCTGACTCCTCATCGCCTGCGGTATCGCCTACATAAACTGCTCTTGTGACATTGTTGCGCTTCATAATGAGCTTATTGTTTTCACCTTTCGGAAGAAGATTATTTCCCCAGCACTCGATATCGTCAAAACATTTTTCCAGTTTATGCGCCTTGATAAAGCTTTCGATATATCCCTGCTGACAGTTGCTTACCACAAAAAGCTTATACTCCTTTTTGAGCACAAGCAAGGTTTCCTCAAGTTTGGGATACAAAATTCCGCCATGCTCACTCAGATATTGATTCTCCAGTTCGCAGCACTCGTCCAAAAGCATCTGCTGCTCTTCCTGTGATGCGTTCGGGAACAGCCGCTCTCCAATCTCCGTCATCGGCAGTCCAAGACAGCCACTCAATTCTTCCGGAGTAATCGGTTCCTTTCTGCATTCCGGATGATTTTCCACAACCCGGTTCCATGTCAGCAAAATTCCATTTACTGCGTCCCACATCGTTCCATCCAAATCAAATAATATTGCTTCTGCTTTCATCTTTTACAACCTTCCCTAACAAATCTCAGCCCCCGAAGGCATCGGCTTTTCGGCAGTCATCAACGCGAGATTTCCGTCCACGTCCTCCGCGCATAAAAGCATTCCCTCCGACATAACACCCGCCAGCTTTGCGGGCTTTAAGTTCACAAGCACCATCACCTTTTTGCCAACCATTTCTTCCGGTGTATAATATGCCTTAATGCCCGATACAATCTGCTTTACCTGCGAACCGATCTTCACCTGACTGCAAAGCAGCTTTTTCGACTTTGGCACTGCCTCGCACGAAATAATCTCACCAACTTGAAACTGCATTTTTGCAAAATCGTCATATGTGATTTCCTCTTTTGGTTCTATATCTATGATTGCATTATTTGTGACACTCGTGTCATTTTCTTCTTTTCCATTCGCGCTTTCTGCTTTCTGTTTCTCGGCAATCGCCTCAACTTTTGCATCAATTTCTTTCGGGTCAAGGCGCGCAAACAAAATCTCCGGCGCATCCGTCACCTTTGTGCCGGATGCATAAACACCAAACGTCTTTGTCGAATCAAAATCGCGAATATCACTGTTTAACTGCTTCATAATCCTCGCCGTCGTTTCAGGCATAAACGGCTCAAGCAAGCCCGCACCAATCGAAATGCTCTCCACAAGGTTATACAGCACCGTGGCAAGCCTGTTTTTCTTTGCCTCATCCTTTGCAAGCACCCAAGGCTCCGTTTCATCAATATACTTATTGCAGCGCTTAAACAAGTTGAAAATCTCCGTCAGCGCATCCGCGACACGCAGGTTGTCCATCTTGGCTTCTACCTTATCATAAGTGCTTGTCACAACTGCTTTCAGATCTTCGTCCACTGCCTCCGCAGCACCCTTGTCCGACACCACGCCGCCAAAATACTTATTGCTCATGGAAACCGTTCTGTTTACAAGGTTTCCGAGTGTATTTGCAAGGTCGGAGTTTAACCGCTCCACCATCAAGTCCCATGTAATCGAGCCATCGTTTTCAAAAGGCATTTCATGAAGCACAAAATAGCGCACCGCATCCACGCCGAACACTTCCGCAAGGTCGTCCGCATACATGATATTTCCCTTGGATTTGCTCATCTTATCATTGTTCTGCAACAGCCAGGGATGTCCGAATACCTGATGCGGCAGCTCCTCACCGAGCGCCATCAAGAAAATCGGCCAGTAAATCGTATGGAAACGAATAATATCCTTTCCAATCAGATGAAGATCTGCAGGCCAGAGTTTTTCGTACTGCTGCGTACTATTTCCATCTGCATCATATCCGATTCCCGTGATATAGTTTGTCAGCGCGTCAAGCCACACATAAACGACATGCCTGTCATCAAAATCCACAGGAATGCCCCACTTGAAGGAAGTACGCGATACGCACAAATCCTGCAAACCGGGAAGAAGGAAGTTGTTCATCATCTCATTCTTTCTTGATACAGGCTGAATAAACTCAGGATGCTTATTGATGTGGTCAATCAGTCTGTCCGCATACTTGCTCATTTTAAAGAAATATGCTTCCTCCTTTGCGGGTTTTACCTCACGCCCGCAGTCGGGACACTTGCCATCCTTTAACTGTGACTCCGTCCAGAAAGATTCGCAGGGCGTACAGTAAAGTCCCTCATATGCTCCTTTATAGATATCACCTTGATCATAAAGGCGTTTGAAAATCTTCTGCACCTGCTTTTCATGAAAATCGTCCGTTGTCCGGATAAACTTATCATACGAAATGTTAAGCATGTCACAAAGTCCTTTAATAACGCCTGCCACATTATCGACAAACTCCTTTGGCGTCACACCAGCATCCGCTGCCTTCAGCTCAATCTTTTGTCCATGCTCGTCCGTGCCCGTCTGAAAAAAGACATCGTAGCCGTCCTTTCTTTTATACCGCGCAATACTGTCCGCAAGCACGATTTCATAATTATTTCCGATATGTGGTTTGCCTGATGTGTAGGCAATCGCCGTTGTAATATAATATTTTCCCTTATTCTGCATTGACTTTCATCGCCTTTCCTTATAAATTCGCTAACGCTCATTTTATCATAAATCTACGATTTATGATCGTCATTCGCCGCTCGCCGAACATATAAATATGCTCTTCTCGCTAACGCTCATTCTATCATAGAAATAACACGTTTGTAAACCACACCATGTATTTTTGTTTTATTCTATCCCATTTTTTGCCATTTCTAAGTTGACAGATAAAAGAACAAATTGTACAATTATTATAGGTAATTTTCGAGATTTTAACGACGAAAGGAGAAATCAAATGAAGAAACTGCTACTAACTGTTTTTACCATACTTCTCGTCCTTACATGTGTGCCCGCTTTCAAAGCAAATGCCGCAGAGGACAACGCATCATGGACATATGACGGCGGCATGACATGGTCGTTAAAGCGTGATGATGGTACCGATATCACAGTAAAACTGATCGACCATGTTCTTCATGTACAGGGATATGGCGCAGTTCCGTCCTATTCGCCCGATTTGCTTGGAGCCAGACCTTGGAATATCGTTAATTCAACAGTATACGAAGTTCTTGTCTATGACGGAATCACCTCCATCGGTTCCAGAGCGTTTTCCGATATGAATTATCTGGAGAAAGTAACAATGCCCGCAACCGTATTTCTTGCAGATGGCACTGTTTTTGCAGGCGCAAAGCCGGAATGCCGTTTCAACTTCCTTGGTACGAACATGGCAACAGAAATGATCGGTGATAAGATTCCGTACACCTCTCTTGACAGCATTGTCCATTTCGCCCTCGCTAACAACGGATGGTATTCTTACGTATTTTCAAATCATTATATGAAGCGCATGGTGGATTTGAAGTCTGGAAACAAACTTGTCAATGTAATCGCCACAGATGATTACGACAACACGGTAAATGTAAATTATCCGTATATTGATACCACTACAAAAGTTAAAAAAGTATCCGGCGACCTGCACTATCTTACGGCAATTTCGACGCAGAATAACATTCAGGGCAAAAACGCGCTTGAAATCTTTGCGCTTGTAATAGGTGACAATCAGTATGCGTGTGCTTACAATGTATCGCTCAACTTAAATGACAAGGTTATCAAAAAAACTGACACTCCTGTCACCTATTCCATGGAAATACCAAACGCTTACAAATTCCCGGGAAGACAGTTTTCTCTGATACAGATTGGAGCCGGTACTGTAAATATACTTCCCGACGAAGATCTGGACGAAAATACCATCACGTTTACCACAGACTATCCTTCTACCGTATACGCCTTGGTTTATCGGGACGCACAATAATTACTTCAATTTGACAAAAAGGCTATGACGCTTTCGTTATAGCCTTTTATGGTTCTTTTTTGGTCTTTTTTGATATAATCGTTGCTTTTTCCTTGTGTTTACAGAGATTATCTGTTATAATGCCTCTGAATGTGTATGAAAACCGCTGATTTCATTGGAATACAGCATCATTTTTTGAAGGGAGTATCCTATCATGATACGAAAGAAACTCATTGCACTATGTCTTGTTTTTACTATGGTTACAGCATTAGCAGGCTGTGGGGGAAAAAGCGCCAAGTCACCGTTGAGCGCGAAAAACCCTGTGACAATCGAAGTGTGGAATTACTATAACGGTGATCAGCTTACCGCGTTTGACAATCTTGTAAAAGAGTTTAACGAAACGGTCGGTAAAGAAAAAGGCATTATCGTAAAAGGCAGCAGCCAAGGCTCTGTCAACGATTTGGAAACCAACGTACTTGCAGCTATCAGAGGCGAAGTAGGCGCGGCGGAAGTGCCGAACATTTTCATGGCATATGCGGACACAGCATATACAGCAGATCAGATGGGCGGCATCGTTGATTTAAAACCGTATCTGACCGAGGAGGAAATTGCATTATACATAGAGAGTTATATCAAAGAGGGCGATTTTAGTGGTGAGGGACAAATTAAGATTTTCCCGATGGCAAAATCGACGGAAATTCTCGTGCTCAATAAGACGGACTGGGATGTTTTTGCGGCGGAAACAGGCGCAAAATACGAAGATATTGCAACAATGGAGGGACTGGTAAAGACCGCGCAGTCTTATTATGAATGGACAGACGCAAAGACGCCCGATATCGATGCGGACGGCAAAGCGCTGTTTGGAAGGGATGCTATGGCAAACTATATGCTTATTGGAAGCATGCAGCTTGGCACAGAAATTTTTCAAGTGTCAGATGGAAAAATGACGCTTAATTATGATAAAACTACTGTCAAAAAGTTGTGGGACAATTACTATATTCCCTTTGTCAAAGGATATTTCGCTGCAACGGGACGCTTCCGCAGCGATGATATCAAAACTGGAAACATTATCGCTTATGTAGGTTCTTCTTCGAGTGCGTCCTTTTTCCCGGATATTGTAAGTCTGAATGATCAGGAAAGCTATCCGATTGAGATGGATGCGCTTCCCTCTCCGGGATTTGCAAACGGAGAAGCCTATACGGTACAGCAGGGAGCCGGCATGATCGTGACAGAGGGCAGCGAAGCAGAAATCTACGCCTCCGTGGAATTTTTGAAATGGTTTACGGCAGACGAACAAAATATCCTGTTTTCCGTTCAGTCAGGTTATATGCCTGTTACAAAAACTGCCAATAACAAGACTGCTATATTAAACAGCGGCGCGGAAATCAGCCTAAAAATGGAAAAGACACTTCCTGTAGCGGTAGATATGGTAAACGAGCATCGTCCTTATACCACGAAAGCATTTGAAGATGGTACAAAAGCACGTAACATTTTGGAATATTCCATGAGCGACCGCGCGGCAGAAGATCGCGCAATCGTGGTAGAACGACTTGCTTCCGGTCAAAGTTTTGATGACGCCGTCGCCGAATTTTGCACAGACGATTATTTCGACGCATGGTATGCGGAAACGCTGGAACAGCTTCAGGCATTTGAAGGGAAATAGATAAGAGGGGGAACTGTCTGTGAAAAAGAGAGATCGAACCATTTTCCGCAGAATCCTGGTACCGCTTTTGAGCGTGCTTGTATTGGAAATACTGTTTATGATGGGGTCCATTATATTTGGAGGCGTCATTGACAAACTGAATGAAAACGCGACGGATATGCTTGCTCAGCAGACGGAAAACAGAGGTACTTATCTGCTAAACGAAATGATTGGCAACTGGTCAGACCTAACTATGTTGTCAGACGATATTGATGCCAAAATACAAAGCAGATTGGAAACGGGCAGCTTTACACTAAACGATCTAAATGAAAGCAGCACCGAATGCATTGAACTGCTAACGGAAATCAGCCCTGAAATGATCAATACCATGTACAGCAAAAAGATTTCCGGCATTTTCGTAGTTTTTAATACACTGGGACCAAATGACGCCTTACCGGAATTCTTATCAGGCATTTATCTAAGGGATTTGGATCCTACATCAACCCCGTCTGAACGGAATGCGGATCTGTTGTGGGAACGCGCTCCAGTGGATGTTGTCAGAGCAAGTTATATTGCTACGGATTCCTCTTGGAAACCGGGCTTTTCCACGCAAGACAGTCTGGAACAGGCATTTTTCAAAAAACCGTATCAGACTGCCTACACAGACGAGCGCAGATTAAAAGAAAGAGATTACGGATATTGGACAACAAAGCCTTACTGTTTGGAGGGCGATAACCGCACGGCAATTTCGTACTCCATGCCACTCATTTTGGAAGACGGAACTGTGTACGGTGTGTTGGGAATTGAGCTTTTGACTGATTATGTACAGTCCCTTCTGCCAGATACAGAACTTTTAGACAATAAACAAGGAACTTATCTGTTAGCAGCAAACTGCGGAGAAGATAATTATTTGACGCCAATTGTCATCTCCAGCGATACACTTCAGATTGAAGATGTGGAAATGATGCAGTTTGCCTTATCGGAGAATAGCGACAGCGCTGAAAATACAGACAAAACTTATTACGGAGCGGCAAAACAATTAGTGCTGTACAGCAACAATGCACCCTTTGACTCAGATCAATGGTATCTGTTAGGAATTGGTTCGCGAAAAAGTTTGTTCGCCTTTTCCAGACAAGTGCAACAACTGCTGTTTTTCTTCATTATTTTAGCTTTTATCATTGGTTTGACAGGCATTATCTACGCAAGCTACCGACTTTCCAAACCGATTAAAAATCTGTCGGAGGAAGTGGCAAAAGCACAACTGGACAACAGTATGCCCGAACTGTCCGCTACAGGTATCCGCGAAATTGACCGCTTTGCGGACTCTATTTCGCGTCTGGGACGAGAGGTCGTGGAATCCTCTACCCGTCTGCTCAGCATTATGGATATGGCAAGCGTGGAGCTTGCGGGTTACGAATTACAGGAGGAAACTGACAGCGTTTATGTAACGGACAATTATTTTTCGCTGCTCGGTGTTGAGAACACAGACCCTAAAAATCTAACATTAAAAAATTTTTTGGAATTGCAGCAAAAATTACATGACTCGTTGGATCATTTTGACGCTGAGGATGGCAGCATTGTATACAGTGTGCCGCAGGCAGACGGAAGCATTCGCTACCTTCGCTCCGAGCATCAGGAAAAGTACGGACGACAGGTTGGTTTAATCGAAGATGTCACGGTGTCTACCCTGGAAAAGAAACGGATTGAACGGGAACGCGACAGCGACGGACTGACAAAACTGTATGCAAGAAGGGGCTTCAAGCGGGAGGCTGACAGACTCTTCTTGAAACCGGAAACGCTCAAACACGCGGGACTGTTGATGATTGACTTGGACAATCTCAAAACCACCAACGACCGTTTCGGACATAAATTCGGAGATTTATACATTCAGACTGCCGGTAAATGTTTTGTGGACAATACGCCCGAGAATACTTTGTGCGCCCGCATGTCGGGAGATGAGTTTATCGTACTTTTCTACGGATACAACAGCCAGGAAGAAATTCGGGAACGCGTCGCCACACTCTATCAGGCAATCCGGGATGTGGCATTCGTTCTTCCAAACGGCGACAATATGGGATTAAGCGCTTCGGGTGGTATCGCATGGTATCCGGAAGACAGCGGCGATCTCTCGGAATTGATGAAATACGCCGATTTTGCGATGTATCAGGTAAAGCGCTCGAAAAAAGGGGAATATCGTGAATTTGAATTAAATATTTATCAGGAACATTTAGAGCAAAACCAAAGCCGCGTAGAGTTCCATACAATGTTGGAAACACGGGACGTAAACTATTTCTTCCAGCCAATCTTTGATGGCAGGAACGGCCTCCCATATGCCTATGAAGCGTTAATGCGCGTCAATCTGCCCACACTGCGCTCTCCGGATACAGTGCTTCGCCTCGCAAAAGAGGAAGGATGCATGCATGATATCGAGTGCATCACCATGTTTCGCGCCACGGAATGCTATCGGACACTGTTGGAGCGTGGTGACGTGTCCGAAGAGACGTTGTTGTTTATCAATTCCATCGCAAACGAATGTATGACGAGCGAGGAGGAACAACGCTATCACGAACTGTATCACGACCTGCAGGGACGTATCGTGGTGGAGATCACAGAAGCGGAAAATCTGGATATGGAGCTGATACAAAGAAAGAGCAGTGTAGAAAGTTTTTCAGGTATGTTTGCATTAGACGACTATGGCAGCGGTTATAGCAGCGAGATCAATCTTCTGGAACTCAATCCAAAGTTTGTCAAAGTGGATATCAGCATTGTGCGCGATGTAGATAAGGATACCAATAAACAACAGGTAATCACCAATATCGTAAACTATGCACACAAACATGATATGCTGATCATCGCCGAAGGATTGGAGACGGAAGCCGAGTTAAGAAAGGTCCTGGATCTTGGTGTCGATTTACTGCAAGGCTACTATCTGGCAAGACCTGCGGAAACGCCTCTGCCAATCAGCGAAGAAGCGCTTCAAGTCATTAAAACATATGATTAAATATAAAAAAGAACGGAAATGTTTCATTCCCGTTCTTTTTTATATGTTTATCTTTCTACCGATCCTGTTAAAGCAAGGTATATTCCATCATTTCGTATAACAGTCTTGAACCTTCTACAATCTCCGCGGGAAGCAGCGCACGCGCCACGCATTTGGTTTCCTCAGAAGGATTATCTTCCCGTCCAAGATACGCATAATCCCCGTCAAGACGCTCTACTTTGTAATAAATCTTGTCAAGCAGCATGTAACAGCCTCCTATGCCAAAACTGCCTTGACTGCTGCAGCGATTTTATCGTCCTTACAGTTTGCAAAGAAATACTCCTGGAATTTCTCGCCGCTCAATGCGCCCTTGCAAAGTTCTTTGTCAAGCTTTGGAAGAATATCGCAAAGATCAACATGCGTTACCGTCTTCACTTCGTCAAGGATTTTCTTATTTCTCTGCTCCGGTACAACACGCTCCTTCGGATATCCGCCGCCACCCGGTGCGCAGAACAGCTTTTCAAAAATATATTCCAGATTGAGCTCTCCGCCCCAGCCGAAGTTTTCCGCAAACGGAAGCGCAACGCAGTTTCCATCGTTTACCTGTGAAAACAGATACGCGTCAAGCGGTGACTCGATATGTCCGCAAAGCACTTTCGGGAACGAATTGCAGGCAAGCATCGCGCCCTCGCCCGTGCCGCAGCCCGTAATAACAAAATCCGCCGCTCCGGAATTTAATAATACTGCCGCAAGAATGCCGTTCTGTACATATGTAAGCTGGTGCTCGTCCTCAGCCGTGTACATACCGTAATTAAATACTTCATGTCCCATCGGCTCCACTACTTTTTTGAGTGTTTCACAAATCATGGCATTTTTTGCAGCCTGACTATTTTCATTGATTAATGCAATTTTCATTTTTTCTTCTTCCTTTCTTTTTTCTTTTCCATCATTTTACCACAGAATCCTCCGCGAATTCCACCCTCTCTTTCACTTTTTTTGAAAACATATAAATTTATATTTTTTTAATTGAAATCCCTTTTGTTTTACGATATATTTAATATATAAAATACATTTTACTAATACTACAGTCATCGGAGGTATTAAAATTGATAGCAAAGAAAAATAATTACCCTACTGAATTTGCAAAAAGCACAGATGACGACGAAATGCATACATCTTCAAAAGCGCTTTCTTTCGTGGTTCCATCCAACAGGGCCGAACGTATCTCTCAGGAAGAATATGACCAGTTAGTTGAACCTTACCGTGAAGCGCTGACGCGCCTTGAGGTTCGTATGAGTGGTCTGAATGAAGATTACAGAAAAAAATATCGCGATTATCCGATCCACAATATACAGGCGCGTATAAAAAGCAGAAAGAGCATTGAAAAGAAACTCGCTTACAGAAATCTTCCGATTTCGGCATATGTTGCGAAAGACAATCTGACCGATATTGCCGGGATTCGCGTGATTTGTTATTTTGTGGAAGATATTTTCAGTATCCTTTCCATTGTGAAATCACAGAATGATTTGCTTATTCTTAAGGAAAGCGATTATATTCATTATCCAAAAAGCAGCGGTTATCAGAGTTACCATATGGTGCTCGGCGTACCTGTATACCGCATTGAAGGTATGCAGTATTATCCTGTAGAAATCCAGTTCCGTACGCTTTCCATGGATTTTTGGGCAAGTATGGAGCACCGTATTTGTTATAAAGGCAAAACATCAGATGAAACCACAGATGATTTTCGGAAGTATTCTGATGAGCTGTCAGATATGGAGCGGAGTATGAAACACCTTCTTGATGAGGTGCGAAGGGATAATCCGCAGGAACCTATGCAGTAAATGTTTTTATAACTTTTTCTCCTTTCAAAAAGGCGAATCATCGAGAAATGATGATTCGCCTTTTATGCACACGGTCATAAATTACTTTCTTTCCGTAATATGTATTGTGATATGACAATCTGCAATAAACTGATAATTTGCCTCAAGTCCATACACAATACTGATATCCAAACTATCTTCACTTTCCTTTGTTTCTACCTTTTTCGTGTCAAGCGCAATAATAATGTTTCCAAACGGCGTACAGTAGTCGGTCAGTGTTTTCTTTCCCTCCGAAAATACCATCTGCACATTCAGAGGACCTTTTTTGGAAATGGTGAATTCCTTGTCCCTTAGCTTGATGATATTTTTGATTGGCTCCGGAAAACCGTCCGCAAGCTCTTCATAAAGAATGAAGTGTCCATCATTTCTATAATAATACTCGCCAAAGCAGATTGTTTCTATATTGTCAATCTCCTCATCGTCCGCCGACGCCCTCACATCATTGTCCGCATATTGCAGTCCCTTTATCGACACTAATACATCTTTTGTCATAACAGTTTCTTAATCTCCATCAAAAAGCTTCATAATCCCAAACTTAAATTCCAATTGCGGACTCGTATTATCATTCTTTGCGTCCCCGTAGAAGTAAGATTCCATAAACTCCTGTGCCTGTGCCTGATCCAGTTCGTTCCCGTCCTCGTCAAAAATACAGCCCGCTGTCGTGTCTATAAAAATTTCGGGTGAAAGCGTGCCAATCCAAAGCACTACTCCAAGCATTCCGATCAAATTACGCATCTGTTCATACCTCCTATTGATTTATAGGATAAGTATGGACGCGTTTTTTTATTTTATGCAGTCACGACGTGCTTTTTTCAAGTTGAAGCTGTCTTATGATCGCTTTCTCTTGATTATCTATATGCTTTTTCACCACACCTGCCGCCGCAATCTTATCTTTATTCTGTATGCCGCGATACATTTCCTTATGCTCCTCAATAAGCATGCTGTGCTGGCTGGAATCCTTGATATACTCAAATCGATATCTGTACATTTGTTCAGACAGATTATTTACAAGCTGAATCAACCTTTTATTTCCCGTTGACGCCACAATAATATCATGAAATGCGACATCTGCCTCTGCAATCTTCCGAGTGTCCTTAGTCTTTGTTGCCTCCTCAAAGCTCTCACAGGCACGATAAAGCGACTCCAGCTCTTCCTGTGTCATTCGCTCACAGGCAAGCTCTATTGCAAGCACATCGAGCGCACGACGCACTTCCAGCACATCTTTTAAACTTTTCCATGAAATCTGCGCGACCTCCGCACCCTTGCGCGGTATCATGATCACAAGCCCTTCCAACTCAAGTTTTCGAATCGCCTCTCTGATCGGCGTACGGCTCACGCCAAGCTTATTGGCAAGGTGTATCTCCATAAGTCGTTCGCCCGGTTTCATTTTTCCGGTAAGGATTTCCTGTCTGAGTGTGTTAAACACCACGTCCCTAAGCGGCAAATACTCATTATCCATAATCAAACTCATACAGCACCTCCATTCTTCGATACTCCCTCATTGTAAAAGGTCGTGACATATACCTGTGCGTCCATTCCTCTTTGCTGAAGAGTTCTCCGCACATATTCCGCCGCATCCGTTGCCGTTGTTTTATCCATAAATACACCAAAAATACTCGGACCACTGCCGCTCATCATTGCATTCAAAGCACCGTTTCCTGTCATCATGCGTTTAATATCCGTAATAATCGGAAACTCCACTTCCGTCACGGTTTCCATCACGTTTTCCATACGCTGCACAATTCCATTTAAATCACCGTTTCGAATCGCCACAGCTATTCCGTCGATATCTGGATGTTTTTTTAGTTCCTTCAGATCAAGGCTCTGATAAACCTTTCCTGTTGATACCATGATTGGCGGTTTTACCACCACCAAAACGGCATCGGGAGGCGCAGGAAGCGGTGTGAGTTTTTCGCCGATTCCCTCTGCGAGCGCTGTACCGCCCATGATACAAAACGGGATATCGGCACCAAGTGGAAGAGCAAGCTCCATCAGCTCCTCTTTGCTCTTTCCAAGCGAAAACAATTCATTGATGCCAAGCATGGTGGCTGCCGCATCGGCGCTTCCACCCGCCATTCCTGCTGCAACCGGTATATTTTTTTTCAAATAAATCTCAATTCCCCGATTCAGATCATAATGCTCCCGCATGCGTTTTGCCGCCCTGTAAATCAGATTGTCCTCAAGCGTTCCGAGGTCATCGCCACTGTTTATCAGCAAAACAATATCCGCATCTTCTCTTTTTTTTAGGATAAGCTCATCGTAGATATCCACGGTCTGCATGACCATCTTCACTTCGTGATAGCCGTTTTCCAGTCGTCTGCACACATCCAGACCTAAATTAATCTTTGCTCTTGCCTTGCAATTGAATGAATCCATGCCGCTCCCCTTTTGTATTTTTTTAAGTACAATTTATTTGATTATACCGAAAAAACGCCACTTAGTCAACCACCCAAAGGCGGACTTCCTTTTCATAGTGATGTTTTTTAAACATGGATACATAGACATTATCGAGAGCTTCAAAAAGAATGTCCTTTTCTTTTTTATTGTCTGCATTTTCTGTGAATTGATATAATAAAATACTGTACGTCACGCCAAATAAACAGGAACCAAGCTTTACAATCTGGCAGTTATTGTTTTCGTAAAAAGCAATTCTGCGTTCACGGATTTTACGCTCGTGTTCGTTCCTGGCAAAATCAACGTTTTCGGATTCAATGAAAAATCCCGCAAGCCACGGATACTTTTGTTTTAAGGTATTCTCGATCAAGGCAAAGAATTGATGCCCTACTCCTGTGCCGCGATATTGTTTTACGACGGCGAGGTAATCAAGCAGCCCATATGGTTGTTCTTCGGGGATGATAAAAACTGCATATGCTCGCAGATCGTTATTTTCATAAAGCCCGAATGCACTGCTAAGTCCTGTTTCCATTGTATATATTATACGCTCAAGCGGCTTTAACTCGTCTGACGGGAAATCGTCTTTCATGTATGTTTGATATATAATTGTGAATTCTTTAACATTTAATTCTTTTAGGTACATTGCCTAAATTCCTTTCTTTATGGCAGATATGTTGTAGTATAAACGATTTGAAAGCGCTTTGCAATGAACATGGGATGAAATTTCGGTGAAAAATCAAGCAGGGCAGAAGTTTTCCTTCTGCCCCGTTTGTTCATACTTATTGAATTACAAACTCTTTGGTAACCGTGCCGGAATAATTTCCGATTCCGATAATATTGGCTTTTGCCTTGTCGTTTGGTAATGTGTTGCCTGTGTAAGTAACAATATAATCTTTGCCCTCTTTCAGACTCTTGCCGTTGACTTGAATACTGAGTTTCGGTTCTGACGGCTTTCCATTGTATTTCTGAACCTTAATTTCCTTCACGCTCGCTGCTGTGATGCGTCCTGTCGTGATGGTAAATGTCAAGTCCTGCGTCTTCTTCTCATTACCCTTTTTAGAAGCATTTAATCCTTTTTCCGTAATTGTTACGGTAGGCTTATCTGTACTTTCTATGCTGGCAACTTTAATATTGTTCACATATTTTACAGCATACGCTGCGCCAAGCTTCACGTCAACCGCTATGCCAAGTTCTTTGTATACAAAGTTTATCCTGGGTTTTACTGCACTTCCCGTATACTCAACCGGATTAATCGTAATGACAAAATCGTCAAGTGTTGCATCTTTAACTTCAAATACCTCGTCAAATGTCACACTGCCGCTGTAATTGCCTTTACCTGTAATCTTAACAGAAGCTTTATCGCCCGCTTTCAAATTGTTCTTGTATGAAAGGGTATAATCAACGCCCTGCGTCAGCAGTTTCTTTGAGCTATCTCCATTTTTAACATAAACATTCAGCTCCGGTTTCCATGCATTTCCCGTATAAGGAAGCGAAATCTTTTCGGCACTTCCGGTTCCTATGGCTCCATTATGCACTTTAAACAGAACGGTATCCTCTTTCGTTTCACATGTAATAAGTCCTTTACTTTCATTATTGGAAGATTCCATTGTAATCGGTCGTTTTTTAATGCTGAAAGAAACCTTCTTTGTTCCAGCGTAATCACCTATTCCTGTGATTGTAACCGTTACTTTTCCGTTCTTAATATTGGTCTTGTTGCCGTTCTCATCATTATAACTTACCGTGTAATGCGTACCTGCGACCAATTTTCCGTCTTTAGTGCTCTCAACCGTTAATTCGGGATTATCGCCTGTCGTATTGAGTGTCACTTCGCCGCCTGTGTAAACTTTATTGCTTACGACCTTGATTTTCGTGCCGGAGATCAAATGATCCTTATCAACAACTCTGAATTCAGCTGTCCGAGTACCTGTGTAACCATTATCTGGCACACCTTGAATGGTCGCGATGTATGTACCAGCTTCTGTCAACTTCACACTATTTGATTTCGCACTGTTTTCATTCGGATAAACTTCAATATCTCCGCTTTCTGCTTTGCGCACAATTTTTGTAACATCATAATGCTTATTGAGCGACAATACTTTTGTGCCGTTCTTGATCGTAATCTTATACGGTTTTCCTTCTGCCACAGCTTCTGCCTTAACAATCATGCCATGATCATTGATACTCTTCGAGGAAATCTCAAAAGTATACTTTTCGTCCTCCAATGTAGAACCTGTGTAATTTCCCTTTCCGGTAATCTTGAACGACGGCTTTTTGCTTTGCTCTGCATTTGTGCTTACATTGACATTATTCTTGTAAGTTATCGTATAGTCTCTGCCTTTTTGTAATATCTTATTGTCAAATTTTACAACAACATTCGGCGTTACCTTCTGTCCCGTATAAGTGCCTCCGGCAGGTTTTGAAATCGTAATATGCTCATCTGTAATCGGACGTTTTTCAATCTTGAAGGTCTGTTTAAACGAGCCCTTGATCTTCTTGCTGTCACTCTTTGCAATCACGTACATCGTTGCCGTGCCGACCTTGATGTTTTTCTCATAATATACAGTATAATCCTCTGCCAATGTCACAGTAAGGTCTGTTGTTCCATTTGCTGCCTTTAACGTCTGTCCGTTTTTATCTGTCAACCTTGCAAGATTTGGCTCAACCTCATCCCCTGTATAGTAATAAGTTTCTTGCTCCAGTTCTGCTTTAGCTTTTGATATATCAACCTTGGTGTCATCAATCGTAAAGTACAAGGTTTTTGTACCTTTAAATTTTTTGCCTTTTGCCGTAATCGTGATTATAGCTTCGCCTTTTTCTTTATTGTTCTTATATGATGCTGTATAATCCGCCTTTGTCAGCTTATAGCCCACATAGCGCAAGTCAAGATCTAAAGTAATATTTTTTCCTGTGTATTCCTGTGTTTCTTTATAAATATACTTATCACCAATTTTGTCAAAACCTGTTGCTATAACGTTATCTATCGAAACCTGTTCACTATTAGCGTCAAAAATCGGTTTAAATACCGCACTCAACTTCACAGTGCCTTCCGGCATCACAAAGGAAGCCAGCATCGTTGCATCACTTCTGTTGTTATCATCAACATTGTATTTCAGTGTAGCTGTCTTCTTTCCTGCCGTATCTGGATTGATTTCGGATGTCACTCCCGTACCTGACGCATCCTTTAAGATACCTTCTTCCACATTCTTTCCGGAAAGCTTTAATTCCGATAAATAGTATCCGTTTTCGGGCATCGCCGCAATGCGCACAACCTCACCGCTGTCCGCTTCCATGTTGCTGACATTAACGATACCATGCTCGATGTTATCTATATCGACTCCGTACTTACCGTACAAATACATGTCATCAATCGTTCCCCAGGCGCCATCAACTGTAGATATGATTTCCATTCCGACCGTAAGAGAATCGCCCTCGGAAATCTTGATATTGGTAAGTTCTGGATTACTCCAGTTGAGGTATCCGTTCAGTGTACATATTTGCTTGTATGTTGTCTCGCTGTCGTCAGCTCCTTTCACTGTCGCATACAAAATCTGCTCATCTTTTGCAGACGCACCGCCACCCTGAATATAACCGCCGAACGTATAAGTTCCTGCCTTTATTTCCGTTATCTCCTGTGATACCGTAAAGTGAAGCTTATCGGCATTCCAAAAATGCATTCCCAAATCTCCGTCATGCGGATCTTCACCATTTACCTTTGCAGTGCCTTCGGAAGTATTGTCCAACAATTCTATTTTCCACTTCTCCTGACCGTTCTCAAATCCACCGTTTTCGAGAATGCTGCTGGTTGAAAGCACTTTCAATTCCAACATAACATCATAGGTTTCCGTTTTTATTTGTTCCGGTTTCCCGTCAACAATATAATAAGTACATGTGGCAACACCATCAATATTATATATAGTTGCCTTGTCAGTATTGACAAGCGGTACCTGATCTTCATCCCACTCTACATCAACAGATACAATATGCGGATTTCCACCCTCGTCAGAAGTCTTTGTACCGTCACTGAAAGTAACAACTACATCTTTACCTTCCGGCCAGGGAATCGAACCTCCTACATTAGTCTTCTTCTCAATCTTACTTTCAACATTGACAATCTCATTCTTACGTTCTGCCGCAACTGCTCCTGTCTTGATATAACTATATACTTTTGATGTTTCAAGTGCTTGACCGCTAAAGTCAAACCATGCCTGATTATCAACCGCACTTCCACCATACCATCTTCCGGCGTCTGCAGGATCATACTCTGCAGAATAGCTTGACGCCCAACCTGAGCCATATTTTTCCCATAAGCTCTTATTCTTGTTATACAGGCTTTGATCAAGTTCTTTTCCATTGTAAGCATAATTCGGAGAAACCCATGCAGGCTCCCAATAGAACACACCGATTGCAGGATTTCCTGCCACGGCATCATTTACCAAATTTACTGCATTGATGACATCGCGCATCTCGTCTGCCTGTCCCTGAACAGAAACGGGATAATTCAAATCCTGCGTCGTTCTCGGAGCTGTATTTTCATGTCCGTCGCCATCCTCCCATGTCGTTACCCAGGAGGTTTCCGCAACCATAACTTTTTTATCGTAATTTTGGGCTATCTCAGTCAATTTATTCGTTAAGTTTTTCGTTGTACCATGCCAGAACGGATAATAAGAAGCAGCAAATACATCATAATCTACCGCATATTTTTTCGCATTTGACGCATATCCAAGGAATGCGCTCGCCGACGGGTCAGCAAAGTGCAACGCTACAAGACAATTCGGGTCAAACGCTCTTACGCCTTTGCTTCCTGCGTTAAAAATCTTGGACATCTTATCCCAGCCTTTTTCGCCGCAGATACCATTGTTGGTTTCGTTTCCTACCTGAACCATTCCAACGTCAACGCCTGCATCTTTTAATGCCAGCAAACTATTCAATGTATATTGATAGACTGCCCATTCCTTCTCTGAAAGTTCCTGTCCTTCCGCTTTCTCTTCAAGCGAAAGTTTTTCCCAAGCTTTCGGCGCATCCTGTTTTGCCGGATCTGCCCAGAAATCCGAATAATGGAAGTCAATCAAAACACGCATTCCCGCATCTGTTGCAAGCTTACCGATAATCTTGGCTTTCTCCAAATCATTATTACCGCCGCCGTATCCGTTACCGTTGCCGTCATAGGGATCATTCCAAATACGGATACGAACCCAGTTTGTACCACCGTCATACAGCAATTTAAAGAATTCTTGATCGGAAAGCGCTTTTCCGTCCTCATCTTTGAAAATTGTTCCGCTCTCTTTGAGAGAAACATAAGAAGAAAGGTCTGCGCCTGTAATAAAGTCATCCGGCACTGCAACGCGGTTGACGCTGATTGTCTTTGCTTCCTGTGGAACATAGACCAGTTCTTTCATCGCAGTGTTTAATTCCCGATACGCCGTCTGGATTTCATCATCAGTCGGATTTTCTTTGTCAGCGACTGTTTGCGCTTCATCAATCTTTGTAATAAATGTCTGCCATTTGCCCTCGTCATTTTCATGCAGATATTTTGGTTCTTCAGCATTCTCATCGTCCGATTTCAACTGCACAGCTGTGTTGATCAAAGTCTTCAGATCCTCCATCGTAATCGGCATATAATCATATAATTCGCCGTTTTTATAATACACGGTCTTTCCAAAATAAGGTGTAAGGTTGAGTTCATTTTCTACAGTATTATCGCCTTCCGTAAATGTTACGATCGCCTCATATCCTGTATCATTCTTTTTATATAATTTACCGATTTCTTTATTCTCTGCTGTTATCGGAGCGGAAAATCTTATCGAATACCAGTTGTCATCCCCCGCTGCGCTCATATTGTAGTAATAGATTCCGTCTTTTTGCTCATTATCGGAAACCGAAACGATATTTCCCGTGCTCTCGTCAAGATAAGCTGAAATCTCCTGCGCTGTTCCGAGTACGGGCGCGCCGTCTTCCTGATACGCATACAATGTAATATTGCGCATCAAAAGATTTACCTTCTCACTGCCCAGATAATACTTGCCGTTTTTCACTGCATAGGCAGTTTCACCATTCTCCAAAACGGGATAATTGTTTGCACTAACAGAATATGTCATTATCGAATCGGACGGGTCACTCTTTTTATGTATTTCAAAACCGGGATCTTTTTCCGCCGGAGTCGATACAAAAACCATCGGAATACTGTACCAGCCCTCATATCCGTCTACTGCCGTCATGGTATGAGCATCACCTGCATTCCAAACACACCAATCTGTGTAGGTTTCCGCGGTAGAATACGAATTATCACCGCTCCAGAAAACCAGTCCCAATTCATCATCGGCGGCGATGCTGTCATTATAATAATAAAATGTGACAACAGGCGCCTCTTCTTCTATGTTTGTAATCGCAGACTGAAGCGCTGTATATGCATCCGCAATATCCTTGCTCTTGTAATCATCACCTTTTGTTTCTTCATTGCTCTCGCAAGTTTTCACAACTTCTTCTGCCTGTGCCTTTGCTTCACTGAATGCCTTCCATGAAGCCTCTGTATATTTATCCTCACCGTTCGTATCAATCGCAGTAACATCCTCTGATACCAATAAATCCCTCAACATCTTTAGCGTGATGCCTTCTGCTAATTCCATTGATGCATAAAACTCGCCATCTTTGTAATAAACATTTCCCTCAAAAACAGGTCTGAAATCAACAGATGTTGTATCTACTGTACTCGGCGCTATATTTAGGAATTTTTTTACAAGTGTATAGGTGGTATTTGCGTACGTATATAATCCGCAAATCTCATCATCTTCTGATGCAGAAAATGTCAGTTCATACCAGTTTGCATGATTGTCAACAGCCTCCATCTGATAGTAGCTGATGTCGCCGCCTACACTGGCTGACTTTATGAGAGGTATGATTTCTCCATTCTCTTCATTGATTGTTGTAAGTTCTTTTTCAGAACCGATTGCAGGTATTTTCTCGCTGCTGTATACATATAATGTCACTTTGCGGAATACGGCATTTATATCAGCCTCACCTTCGTAAAGCTTATTGGTTTCTCCGTATTTTTTCACTGCATAAGATTTTTGGTCGTTTTCTTTATTGAAGAAATTGCTGTATATGCTCGTGTTATCTGCACTTCCGCACTTGAACAATGGTTGCCAGTCATCTTCCGGTAATATTTGGAAGTTTGCGTCGTCTGTTGCCTCGCCGGTAAATGTGAGTGAAATCTTATACCACCCTTCATAGCCGACAGAAGACATTTTATAGAATTTAGCGTTGTCCCAAGGTGTCTTATCATTCTCGCCTACCTCTTCGGCATTGGCAGTAATACTCTTACCATTATCACTATACTGATAAAAAACAATGTTCTTGCCCTCTGTATCTCCGGCATAATAGTAAAAGTCTATTGTAACGGATTCCGTCTTCTCTACCAGACCATCTTTCGCTTTACTTAAATTGTTATAGGCATCCGTAATGAAAGAAACGCCCTCTTCGTCTGTATAAGTGCCTTCTTCTCCAACATATTTATCTCTTATCTCCTCGGCAGCAGCAAGCGCTCCCGTAAATGCTTCCCATGTTTCATCTGTGTAATTTTCCTGTTCTGTTATCTTACTTGCTTCCGTAATCAAATCTCTTAGCATGGCAAGTGTGACTTCTCGGGAATCTGAGAATACACCGTCCTTATAATAAATAAGGCCTTTGAATACGGGAGAAATGTCAATACCTTCTCCGGTTCCGTTTTGAAATTTGGATTTCCATGTTTTTGTACCATCATCTGCTATCACATATAAATCAAATATTTTATCTGATCCATTTTCCGGTACACTGAATGTCAAATAATACCAATTATCAACCTTATCTGACTCCATATAGTAATATTTGTTGTCCCACTCGTCCGTTGTCTTCGCTGTAAGCGCAAGAATTTCTCCACTGTTTTCATCTGCATAATTAAGTTCGTAAGAAGAACTTATAACAGGTGTTTTTTCTTTACTGTATACATACAGTGTAATATTACGCATTGCGGCGCTTATCTCATCCTCTTTATAAAGCTTATAAGAATCTCCGTATTTTTTAACAGCATAAGAATCTGCTTGACCCGAAACTAAATCTGCATAAATCTTTGTTTCACCGGCCGTTTTCTCACATTTGAACATAGGCGCTGGTGATTCTGCATCTGCGTCTGATTTCTTAAAAATCTGGAAACCGTCGCTATCCCCTTTGTTTGCAAAGGTAATCTCAATCTGATACCATCCCGCATAATCTTCTACTGCTTCCATCAAGTAAATATCTTTGCCCCAAATCTGCCAACCTGCCTTGTCTGTGTTCTCTACATAGGATATATTACTTCCCCAGTGATAGAGTCCTATTTCTTCATCTGTATCCCCTACATAATAGTAGAACGTTGCAGTAACGTCTGCCGGTACCAGGCTGTCTCTTGTATTTTCAAGGTCAGTGTATGCACTATCAATTGCGTCATAGTCCGTTGACGATGACGTAATCAGACCTTCTGCAGTTTCAAGCGCTTTGGTAAATGCACTCCAACCATCTTTATAGTCCGACTCTTTATAATCTTTCACTTCGTCATATAAAGTCTTTAAATCATCTAATGTGCGAGCAGTGAAAGCAGAAAATTTTACATTGGCTAATTTCATGCCTTCGCTTGCATCTAGTGTTCCTTCTACCGAAACAATAATATCTCCTGCATTTTCAGGTACATCAAAAGTGTCACTAACGTTATACCAACTCCAGTTATTACCGTCTCCCAAGTCTACTTTTGCTAATAAACCATTATTTTCAGAAACATTATTCGCTTTTACTATTAAGAAAAGATTTTTCGTCGTATACGCACCCTGTACGTCTGCTGAAATAGTATATTTTCCCGATGCGATATCTGTAAGCGACTGGCTAATGGAAATTTCCGCACTTTCTGCACTTACCCACCAAGATATATGGTTTCCTTTCTGGGCATCTGCATTACTATCTTTCTTATATTCAAATCCACCAGCCCAACTAATTGTCCAATCCGCAGGTGCCCATTCATTATCTGAAGAGGCCTTTTCAAAATCTCCGTTTTTCAAGAGATTATCGTCACCTTGATTAGATTCATCATCACCTGTATCACCATTCCGCTCCTTCTCATCATTGTCTTTTTCTTTATCGGAATCTTTATTCTCCTCGTCAAAATTTTCCTTTACTTCTGTTTCAACCGTTTCATCCTCTTTCGTTTCTTCATTTTTAGAAACAGTCTTAGTGCTTTCCTCTTCCGAGGACTTTTCCTTCTCATCCGTTTCCTGCGTCGAAACAACCTTCTCCGATTTTCCTTCGTTCGTAGGTTCTTCTTCGGAAACTTCCGTTTCATCCGTCACATCAGCCTGTGCCGCATAAGCCGTCATGCTCGGTATTGACAGGCTGGTCAATATCATCGCCGCGCTCAAAATGCCGCACAAACTTTTTTGAATGTACTGTTTCGCTTTTTTTCTCATTCTTGTCCTGCTCCTTTCTACATTTGAACGCACTCTCCGCTGAATCATTTTCGTGCACAAGTGCGCTCGATTTTGCACAAAAATTGCTTTAATATCTATATATTATAAAATTTTTATTAAAATTTTTCCATATTATTCATTTATTTTGTGCAAATTTGCACGTTTTTTGAGAGTTTTTACTTTATATGGACATCTTTTTTTGTGGAAAACAAAAAGTCTAAGGAAGTCCGAAACCTCCTTAGATTTTTTATCTCTTTATTATGTAATTGTCATCAACCGAATTTACTGAATTTCCGGAAAAATCCCCTTCACTGCCGGATAAATCTTTCTAAACTTCTGATACCGCTCTTCATAGCGTTTTGCAATCTCCGCATCAGGCTCCACGGTATCAATCACCTTCACAAGCTGATCTGCCGCCTCCTGCACGGACGCATACTCACCGCATGCCACCGCCGCAAGAATTGCACCGCCGTATCCCGGTCCTTCCTCGCTCTCTATAATGTCAAGACGAATGTTGAGGACATTCGCAAAAATTTTTTTCCAAAGCGGACTCTTTGCGCCGCCACCGCAGATTTTTGACGCCTGAATATCAATGCCAAGGCTCTTTGCCACCTCAAACGAATCGCGGATTGCAAACGCAACGCCCTCCAACACAGCTTGATACAGATCGGCTCTCGAAGAATCCATCGTCATACCAATCAGTGTCCCGCGCGCATTTGCATCATTGTGCGGCGAACGCTCTCCCATCAGATACGGCAGAAAATACACATGGTTATTTCCAAGCTTATCATCCGTAATCGGCTCTTGCTCCGCCGCAAAATCCGTTGTCTTTAAAATATCTTCCATCCACCATTTGTTGCATGAAGCAGCACTTAACATACAGCCCATAAGGTGATAACTTCCGTCCGCGTGCGCAAAAGAATGAAGCGCATTGTTTTTATCGACGCCAAATGTCTTATTTGAGATAAAAATCGTGCCGCTCGTTCCAAGCGAAATGTTACATCTTGCATTGCCGACCGTGCCTGTTCCGATTGCAGCTGCCGCATTGTCGCCCGCGCCGGCTGCCACCTTAACGCTTTCGGGGAAACCAAGTTCTTTCGCCACATCGGGCTTTAATGTCCCGACAACTTCATAGCTTTCATAAATCTTCGCAAGCTGCGACTCCCTAATACCGCAGATTTCAATCATTTCCTTCGACCAACATTTATGTTCCACATTAAACAAAAGCATACCAGACGCATCCGATACGTCAGTGCAGAAACTGCCTGTCAGCATATATGCGATATAATCTTTGGGCAGCATGATCTTCTCTATCTTTGCAAAATTTTCGGGCTCATTCTTCTTTACCCACAGAATTTTCGGTGCGGTAAAGCCTGTAAATGCAATATTTGCCGTGTATTTTGAAAGCTTCTCTTTTCCGATTTCATTGTTCAGATAATCTGTTTCCGCCTGTGTTCTGCCGTCGTTCCAAAGAATTGCGGGACGAATCACATTGTCATCCTTATCAAGAATAACAAGCCCGTGCATCTGACCGCCAAAGCTGATTCCCGCTATCTGCGTCTTATCAAACGAACTTGTCAAAAGCTTCAGCCCTTCCTTGACCGCACTCCACCAGTCCTCGGGTTTCTGCTCGCTCCAACCCGGATTGGGAAAATAAAGTGGATACTCCTTTGACACAACATTCACAATCTTTCCGTTTCCTTCCATCAAAAGAAGCTTCACAGCCGAAGTCCCAAGATCTACACCAATATAATACATATCTGTCACCCGTCCTTTCACTATTGTATATTTTATTCCGAACTTTTTCTTATACTTTAACTATAGCATCGTGCACGAGCACGGTCAAGTGAAATGTATAAAATCAGTTGTAACACTTTCTCTTTTATGTTATTTTATAATTGAGGTGGAATAATGATTAATAAAGAGGATTCAAGAACAATAACTTTCCGTCTTGGTGACATGATTTTCGAATATGATGAGTGGAAAAATGAGTATAATATTGAACATCATGGTATCTCATTTAAACATGCTGCTCGTGTATTCTTTGACTACGACCGAATTGAACTATATGATGAAGATAATAGTAAGACGGAAGATCGTTATGATACAATCGGTGATTTATCAGCAGGGTACGCCAGTATTTCAACTATTGAAGAAACTGTTATCGGAAATGTAAGTTCATTTTCGAAAGAGGCAAATGATATCATATTCGTTGTCTATACAGAAAGAATACAGATTGATGAAGCTGGGGAAAAAACGGATATTACCAGACTCATATCTGCCAGATTTGCAACTAATTTTGAAAGGGGATTGTATTATGGTAAATGCTAACGAAATGACAAAAGAAATGATTGCAGCGCTTGCTTTCTCGGAAGATGAATAAAAAGCGATCGAAAAAGCAAGAAATACTCCAATTGTGTTTGATGCTGACTGCCCCGAAACAACTCCTGAACAAGCTCTAAAATTCAGGCGAGTAAACCCACCACGAAATAAAATCGGAAAAAGAGCATAAACACAAGTAAAGGAACGCCAAAACTCAGCGTTCCTTTATTATATTCACTTTTTCCACTCCTGATA
>JAIEDW010000155.1 GCA_029067805.1 Lachnospiraceae bacterium | reverse complement strand
TCCGCTTTTGTGTTATAAATATATTGCTAGTCTTCAAAAAAACAGAAAAATCAAGGAATTCCCAAAATTCATAACATACCTAATTTGAAATCGTTACAGTTTAACTGATAATATGGGATTATCAATCACTTTTTCCCTATTGCCATACTTGACCATTATCAATATACACTTTTAAGGATCTGGTATCTCAAACTTGCCAAATATAAACAATATATCCCATCAAGTCAATATTCTTGTCATTTTGCACATGAATATTTTGTACTATTTTATCACTTTCTGCCCAAGGGAACAAGGGACAGAATTGACCAATACCGACTTAATCACTTAATCAACAGCCAATCCAATCCCATAATTTCATGAATATCAAAGTACTGTCAACACTCTCAGCCAAAACATAGCTGACGTAAGGATCAAGAACAAAATGCAAATAAACTAATGCGAGTTTCCAAGCTCACTCCGAGCAAATTACAAGAGATGCCAAAATATAGTTTTAAGATATCTATATATTTTTAAAATCAGCCCTCAGAAAATATATAGATACCTTAAACACTATACTTGGCACCTTAACACATTCGTATATTATTCAAAATAAATTTTATTGGCACAACAGTCCCAAATTATCCCCTGCTGTTTCCAATAGTCTGCACAGAAATTCTACCTGTTTCTCCGTTTTGTTTTCAAAATACTTCTGAAACCCACCTCCATGGCCTTTAGCTGAACCAAATAAAAGATAATCCGTTGTAACCTCTAATATCTGTGCTATCTCCATCAGCTTATCAACAGAACAGGAGGTTTCCCCATTCTCAATCCGCTGCAGCTGCCGTTCACCGGCATAATCCAGCCGCTCCGCGAGTTTACACTGCGTCATTCCCCGCAGATTCCTTATTTCCTTTATCCTGGCTCCTACCGCTTTCTTATCATAATACTGCATTCTGCACTCTTTTCCGACGTCTTTTTATTAGCTTAAGCTTTTCCTATTTTACAACAGACGCTCTATTTTTAAGAGTGACTAAACCCTGCATTTCGGGTGGAATATTGTACGACATTTTATAAATGAATGATGAATTATATTTCTACGCTGCTTGTCATGTCGAACAAATATTTTCGCGGTATCAGCGTATGCATAAAAAACATAAACAGAAAATCTACATACAGGGGATATTATGACTTGGTTATTTCTTCCTCTCTGGAGGTATAAAATCCAACAGGTCACTATTCGAACAGTTAAGTACAGTACATATCCTTGCCAGGACATCAATGTCCAGCCTGGTAATCTTATTATTACAGTATTATTGATCCGGGTGCGCTGCATCTCCGCCTTGTGACTCAGTTTATTTTTACTCAGTCCGGCTTCTTTGATCATCTCACCCAGCTTGATATGAAGTGTCCCATATTTGACTTCTTGCACATATCGCATTATAGAAAGGAAAACTATCGATGAATGAGATCCGAAAACATCTGGTTGAAAATGCGCTGAAAGCCACTGTCTTAAAAGAAGACATCACCACGAAAGAAGTGAGGTAGGAAATAGGAAGAAGCAGTCGTCATAGCCTTAAAACGCAACAATCACAGGGTACAGCATTTCTGGATCAGCGTTCCCTGTGAAGGAGACCGCCCGACCGTTGATAAAACATAGAACATCTGTCACATGCCCTGTCAGAACCATAATAGAAATTAAACCAGATAAATTTCTTACCCCTGCACATAAAAGGGACAGGGCTGCTAATCACTAAGATAGCAGTCCTGTCCCTTTAGAAGCTGTTCCACCATGTGCAGGACAAATTCTATTTCACCCTCACTCCTCTGTTTCATCATAAAATTAAAACGCTCCGTGTACTTTTCTGACTGTTCCCTGTTCATGAGCGCATACGGGGAAGTTTCCAGGGCCTGCACGATGCCAAGATATGTATCAAGTGTCATTGCCCGCCTCCCGTATTCTATGCTCCTGACTGTATCCACGGATATGTCAGCCCTCTCCGCAAGCTCCGCCTGCGTAATCTGCAGTCTTTCACGCTCCCTTTTAATGTTACTGGCTATTATTTTGTATAAGTCTTTTCTGTTATCCATTGCATGTCCTTTCTGATTTTTTAGGAACTGCCAGAAAAAATTTGCAGCCATGGCATATACATATCTTCGTTCAGCTTCAAAGGGAAAAACGCAGACATTGCAACAACATCCACACACAGAATGTGTAAGATGAGCATTCAGACATGCCATAGCATAAAGTTGATTCCATACAGTTCCCAAACTGCATCTGCCAGTATAACAGAAAAAAACACGAAATTTTTCAAAGTGTAAAAATCAGACGTTTAGGTGTAATAATTTGCAGATTTTTAAAAAACTCTACAGCCCCCTTCATCATTTTATTGCAATGAGATACTCATACAACACTCTTCCTCATGCCCTACAATATTCTTGCCAGTCCCACAATCAGGTCAATACAGCGTTCTTCTCCCAATGCACTGCTGTCCAGTGACACATGATAATTTTCCGCCATGCCCCATGTCCTGTCTGTATAATATTTGTAATTCATAGCCCTTGTCTTATCTTTTTCCAGGAGACGTTTCTCCGGCGTTGCGTCTGTTTCCCCATACAGGCTCACGATCCGTTCCTTTTTCTTATCCATATCCGCATGTATAAATACATGCAGACAATCCACCCTGTTCCTGAGAATATAGTCCGCACAACGGCCTACAATCACACAGTTTCCTTTTTCTGCAATTTTTTCAATAATATCTCTCTGCGTCCTCCACAGATAGTCCCCCACTGAATTGCCGGATGCATCCCGTCCGACAAATGCATATGCAAAAATATTTCTGCTTGGCGAGCTTTCCCCATGCGCTTCAATATACTCTCTGGAAAGTCCGGATTCTTCTGCTATCTTTTCAATCAATTCCTTGTCATAGAATTCATACCCCAGTTTCTCGGCAGCACTCCTTCCAATCGTTCTTCCGCCACTGCCAAACTGGCGGCTGATCGTGATTACTTTCTTCATTACATTTTCCTCTCTTTCATTGGTCTGATTATTTTTTTATCTGCCCTGAACATTAATAATACTGCCACAACAATCGCTACAAGCTCTGCAATCGGAAATGTCCACCATATCATAAATGCCGCATTTTCAAGCCTTGCAAACAGCCACGCCAGAGGCAGCACAACGATACATAGCCGGAGCAGTGAAACGATCAAAGAGTCCAGGCCACAGCCCAGTGCCTGAAATACTCCCTGTACCGCAATATTTCCTCCAGCAAACAGAAAACCTGTCGCGATAATTCTGGACGCTGTAATACACAGCCTTTCAGTTTCTTCGGACATTGCAAACAATCCAATCAGGGGTTCCGCAAATAGTTCCAGCCCAGCCAGACCAACCAGCATGATCACCTCCGTGTACACGATCCCATAAAAGATCCCCTGTTTTACACGTTTCTGTACACCCATACCATAATTGAAAGACACAATAGGTGTGATCGCATCCCGCAATCCAAATCCCGCAAAAAATATAAACTGCTGAATCTTATAAAAAATACCATACGCGGTCACTGCTGCCTGTGATACTGTGCCAAAAATAATATTCACACCATAGGTCATAAATGACATTAACGCCTGCATAATGATAGCCGGAAGTCCGATCACATAGATTTCCTTTACAATGTCTTTTTCCATTTTCAGGTATCTTATCCCCGATCTTACCTCTGTATTTTTCCTGTAATGAAAATACATGGCAATCAGCATGGACACCATCTGTCCGATAACCGTAGCATACGCTGCACCGCAAATCCCCATTGCCGGAAGTCCGAAATAACCAAAAATCATTACCGGGTCCAGAACAATATTGACGACTGCCCCTGATATCTGCGCAATGGTGGAATATACGGTCATCCCCGTTGACTGCAGCAGCTTTTCGTAGATTGAAAACATGATAATGCCAAGCGATGCAATGGAACAGATCGAGAGATATGAACTGCCCATTCCAAGAATCACTGCATCTTTTGTCTGGCTTCCAATATAAGTTCCCACTCCAAACAGACCAAACAACAAAAACACTGCATAGATAATGACAGCTAACGATACGCCATTTCCTGCCACTTTTGCAACTTTTTCCGCATCACGCTGTCCCAGGCTTTTTGCCAACAGGGCATTCACACCCACACCTGTGCCAATCCCAAATGCTACGATCAGCATCTGGACAGGGAATGCCAGCGTCAAGGCATTTACTGCACACTCACCTGCATTTATGACACCATCTGTATCTGGTATCCTTGCCACAAACATGCTGTCCACAATATTGTAACAGGCCTGCAGTACCATCGACAAAATGATTGGTATCCCCATGCTTAACATGATCTTCGGGACTGCCCCGGTCCCCATTTTGTTTGTTGTTACCTCTTGATTCAATTTTCCTCCATTTCTGTTGAATACATAAAAATGCACTCTCAGGAGACTTTTTCGGAAAGCTGCCATAACCATATTTGTGCACGAAAAAAGCGCAAACCCAATATCTGGATTTACGCCTTTCGCTACACGACCATGTTTATTATAAATGCATTTCTTATTTTTGTCAAATTAAGTTTTTTCGTATACATTATCCCTTGCAAATATTTCCATAAGTCTGAATACTTACAAATCATGCTTGACCTTTGTATTCCTATAATACTCTTGAAGCCACCATCATTTACATTTATATAATATTTTTCCTGCCGCCATGAATACGGCCACTAATAAAAGGCTACTGTACCCAGCATAGAAATACCCCCTCCATTCCATGCCGTAGAGGACTGCAAGCATGCACACCTGCCACACTGCAATTCCACGGCTTATATTCCTGCAATATTTCCGTTCCCCATCATCAAGTGGTTTGTTGATGCTTTCCACTGGACTTAATATCAATATTACAACTAAAGAGGTAATCCCTCCAGCGATAACCACTGCTAGGGGGATTCTTACCGCCCAGTCACAGATATATGCTGGAATGAACAGGATCAGTATGGACACCAGAAAACACCCCGTCTTACTTTTACAATGCATACCGCCACTAAAACTCCTGAGCATCCCATAAAAAAACAGGAAGACCATAATATTCCCTAATCTCCCTGTAACCAAGCCGAATATGAGGGATGCCAGAAGGTTTCCTGCAATTGTTATGCCGCTCTCTATCCCGTACTTATATAAACAGGCGTCTTCTTCTATGATAATCCCCTCTCTTACAAACATGCCAGTGATCCTTTCTGCCAGTTCTGCTGTCATTCTCATATGCTGCCTCCCTTAAAACCTGCGGAGTTTTTTCGCGCCATCAGGCAGCCTGTCCTGCCCGAGTACAAACCAGCAGCATGTGTGCACATTTACCATCGTCATCATTATTGCCGCTGATGCCGCGCCGGATAATGCCCTGCTGCTTAACCTGTCTGTTCCATTCTTTACTTTTGAAATAATTTTTTTCATGATATGTATTCTCCTTTTTTATTTTTTGAAATCCATAAGAATATAACGACATTAATCAACTGGTTATTTTCTTATGTTTTCCTGCTCCCACAGTATAGCACACAAATCATGAAAAATTCCCAAAGTGTAATAATTTGCAGGTTAGATGTAATAATCTGCATTCTTCCCCTCTGTTTCGATTCCATACAGCATTACTGATACCTCAAAAATCTCACTTTTATCCGTAAACTTAACAACACCGTTATATTTTTCTACAACACGACGGACACTCGCTATCCCCCGCCCATGTATGTAGCTGTCCCCTTTTGTAGTCTTTAGCTCCTCATTGATTCCTCTTTCCTTGCTGTTTGTGACCACAAGAATCAGTTTCCCCGACAGATACCTGTTTTCCAGTCGTATAAAGCGCTCTTCCAGTACTACCTTTCGACAGGCTTCTATGGCATTGTCGAGAAGATTTCCATACAGCACGCCTATATCTCCATACTCCATTCCAATCCGTTCCGGAATCCGGATCATGATATCTGGCTTTATCCCCTCTGCTTTGGCAATACTAAACTTGGTGCGGAGCACTGAATCCACCACTGGGTTTTGCGAATAGCTGTCGGCGTCAATCTGTTCAAGTTCACTGCTGATATTTTTGACCTGCTGTGCCAGCGTTTTCATGTCCCCGGCTAGGATAAGGTGGCTGAGTCCCAGTAACCTGTTATTCAGGTCATGTTTTAAGTCATGCACATATTTATTCCGCTTTTCCGCCTCGGCATAATAAGTCTCTTTATGACGCATCTCCTCCATATAAAGCTCATCCTCATGCTGTTTCTGGACAAGGCCGCTGAACCGCTCAACCATATAAAGCATAAAATAGTAGGTCATTATGATGGAAACGATAATGCTCACACATATGATCTTGCTCTTTGCACTGTCCGTTTCTATTGAAAGGAGCGTGATAAAACAGCAGTTGGCCGCTGAAAGGGCAAAAACCAGTGCAAGCGTACATACAATTTCACGGGGAAGCTTTAAGAGATTTAGATTTTTTCGCGACATAAGCCTGCAGAACAAGTAAACGGCATTCCCCCTGATCAGCGCACAGACCGCCGTTATAAGGTAGTACTGGTATACTGTATTCTCTTCCATCGCATGGCGTATCCCATACAAAAGCAGTGTCCCAAGAGGCTCAATGACCATACCAGTCCCCACAAAAATAGCAATGCCTGCTATTCTTGCCCCTGCTTTTGCTTCAAAAAACAAAGATACCAGCGTTAGAAGTAATATCAGAATCAACAGATTCAGGTATGGTCTTTTACTTATACCAATCCGCGCCCAGGCAGCCGCCATAATTATGAGTGCGGATGCACAAGCCAACTCTGGGATTTTTTTCTTTTTTCTGAAAGTAACCAGATAGTGCCAGAACACGCCGAGATCAAACAGACTGATGCAGAACTGAATCATAAATTCCATCGTTATACCATCCTCCTCACGAACTCCATGTGCCTCTCCTTGAGCCCCTGCTTATGAGAACGGGAGATTAGGAGACGGTCTCCATTGTCCATGACTGCCTCGTCACCTTCTATTGAACGGAGATGTTCCATGTTGACAATGTAGGATGCATGAATCTGGACAAATACCCGTTCATCAAGCTGTTCCAATATCTCACTGACTGTCATATTCATTTTAAAATCTTCCGGGATTGTATGGATGACTGCCTGGCGTCCTTTCTTTTCGAAATAAAGAATATCGACACAACTTACCCTGAACTGCTTCTTGCAGAACTGAAAGACAAAATCCTGTTTTACCATGTCAAGATAATCCATGGCTTTTATGATTACCGATTCTAATTTTTCTATCGTAGCCGGTTTTGGTATAAAGTCAAACGTAAAAACGTCAAATGCCTCCATGACATACTGGGTATATCCCGTCAAAAATACGAACAATGCCTTCACACCACTTTCCCGCATTTTCTTTGCAAGCTCCAGTCCTGTCATTCCTGGCATTTCGATGTCAAAAATATATAAATGATACAATTCCCTGTTAAGGGAAATGCATTTCAGCAGTTCTTCCGCACTGAAATACACGTCGTAACTGACTGGATAACAGCTGAGCTTATCAAATATAGCTTCTAACCGCTCCACATCCATTCTGCTGTCATCACATACAGCAACCTTTAGCATTTATGTTCCCCCTTCCAAAAGCAGCAAAAAATGACGAGAGACAACTTTTTATTTCTTGAGCACACGTGATATGTACGCAATCACTTCGTCAGTAAAGGCACTTTTCTGTTCCTTACTGCAGTTTGCCAGATAATAATCCACATTAAAACCATTTTTCATACTGTCCCCAGTGATCAGATAAGTCGGATCAATCCCATATTCATGATATAGAACCAACAGTTTGTCTGCTGACAGTCCTGTTGCACCAGATTCATATTTCCTGTAGTGCTCCTCTGATACTCCGAAAGATACTGCAATTTCTGACTGAGTCCGTCCGAGATTTTCCCTTGCTTCCCTCAATCTTCTTCCAATCTGAATATTCGCGTTTTTCCTGTATTCATCCATGATTTTACCTCCACATGGCAAAATCATAGCAATACACGAGTAAAACAAACAGAATATAAAATAACCAAAGTGGAATTATTTTTTAACCGAATAGTGGTTATTTTGTGATTTCATATAAAACGTAGAAATGGGATGGCAAAACTTATCATTTACCATCCACATTTTAAAACCAAGTTGCTGCCAGAACAATTCTGTGCATCTTTTGATTTGCTCATTTATCGTCGGTTCCCTACAAAAAAAACAGGCGAATTTTCCATCTGATTATACCTTCGCTATAAATGCCTCATATGGTCTCAACGCCACCTGAAGCTCATTCTTCTCAGTCTCCTGATAATTTGACAGCAGAACTTCCTTTATTGCCTCTGGAAGAACGACAATTCTCTCAACTTCATGAAAGTTTCCAACCACATAGAGTTTCTTTTCTCCCAGTACACGCGCATAGACAAAAACGTCCTCGTCCTCGTCCATAAAAGGGACATATTCACCGTCCGTAAAAACGTCCTTCCACTCCTCGCTTTTCCTGAGCGCTATCAGTTTTTTATAATAATGAAGCACTGAATTTTCATCTTCCAGCTCTGCTTTTGCATTGATCTCCCGATAATTCGGATTCACTTCGATCCATGGCGTTCCTGTTGTAAATCCGGCGTTCTCGGTATCATCCCACTGCATCGGCGTCCTTGCATTGTCACGTCCTGCGCCATTGATTGCTGCCATCAGCTGTTCGTGGGTCCATCCCTTCTGCCTGAGCTCTTCATAGATATTCAGAGATTCAATATCCCTGATCTGTGATACGTCCTTCATGCTGATATTAGTCATCCCCAGTTCTTCACCCTCGTAGATATAGGGAGTTCCCTGCATGCCATGCAGGAAAGTTGCAAGCGCCTTTGCGGATTCCACCCTGTATCTGCCATCATCACCGAAGCTGGACACGACGCGCGGCAGGTCATGGTTATTCCAGAAAAGACTGTTCCAGCCCTTTCCCCAGAGTTCCTTCTGCCACCTTGAAAAAATCTTTTTTAATTTTACAAAATCTTTCTTTTCCTGTTTCCATTTGCCATACTCCGACCAGCTCGCGCAGATATGTTCAAACTGGAATATCATGGAGAACTCGGACCCGTCTGGATTGCTGTATAATTTCGCGTTATCCACATTTGCCCCCCATGTCTCCCCGACTGTCATGATATCATAATTCTGAAAGGTCTCCCTGCTCAGCTCCTGGATATATTCATGCAGTTTCGGTCCGTTTGTAGTGATCATCTGGTCTGGTACTTTTCCGATCGTGTCAATCACGTCCAGACGGAATCCGCCGATCCCCTTATCCAGCCACCAGTTTATCATCTGGTACATATCCCGGCGCATGTCCGCATTTTCCCAGTTCAGATCTGGCTGTTTCCTGGAATAAAGATGCAGATAGTACGCGCCTGACCCTTCATCCCACTCCCATGCGGAACCGCTGAAAACAGATGTCAGTTCGTTGGGGGGCTGGTTCTTCTCCCCTTCCCTCCATATATAATATTCGCGGTACTTGCTATCTTTGCTTTTCCTTGCCTCCACAAACCACGGATGCTCATCAGATGAATGATTCGCCACTAGATCCATCACGATTCGGATCCCTCTTTTCTCCGCCTCCCGGATAAGCGCCTCCATATCCTCCATTGTTCCAAATTCATGGTAAATGGCATAATAATCACTGATATCATAACCATTGTCATCCTGAGGCGACTCATATACCGGAGAGAGCCAGATGACATCTATGCCCAGATCCGCTAAATAATCCAGCCTGCTGATCACTCCGGGAATATCCCCGATCCCGTCTCCGTTAGAATCCTGAAAGCTCCTCGGATAAATCTGATACACAACTGCATTTTTCCACCACTTTGTCTGTTTCATCGTTTTATTTCCTTTCTCGAACAATCACATATTTTATAGATGAATAACTCATGCATCCTGACTTGTCTATTTTTCGACAGTTCCTTTTCATTCCTCACAGGAGGCGAGCACTTCCATGACCGGACCCAAAATCTCTTCGCGCAGTCCCATTCTCTGTAACTGGCTGATGATATAAACCATATTTTTCCCATGGTCAGCCTGCTGGACGATATCATAGATGCTGTTCTTCAGGTCAAAGGACATCTCGGCACGGTTCAAAAACTGAAAGACTCTGTTCTTTTTCTGATTCTGGTGCATCTGCATATTTGTGAGCTTCACAACAATGTCTTTATTTACCGCGATATAAGGAAGCCCAATGATCGTCGCTCCCTTTTCCTCATCATACGAGCAGGATACTTCCTTGACTTCGGTTTGCGCCGCATATACTTTTGGCACGATCCCCCTGTCTGTCCCCATGACCACCAGACGGTATTTTCTCGCATCCGGCAGTACTTCCGAGTTCCCGCACACTGCATTGACCTGGAACTCGGCGGTTTCGCCCGGAATGTATTTCATCTTCGTATCCGCCCAGTCTTCCTCGCGGAACTCCGCCGCATTTCCATTGTCTTCCCACAGGGCGAATCCGCCCTCCGCATCGCCTGCACAGAGATATATCTCCAGAAAATCAGGGTTGTCAATATTGTTACCTTCCCCACGGCCATCCAGTACAACGATGCCTCCGCATTTCACCAGCACTGGTATTTTGTCCAGCCCCCTGTAAAGATCAAGTGTCCTGCCGCCTTCATAGATCATTCCCGTGAACAGGTCAATCCATTTCCCTTCCGGGAGCCATGCACTGCATTTTGCCATTCCGGATTCATTATCTGTCGGTACTGTAACAGGGCAGACAACCATTTCCGAGCCAAAGTAATACTCATTTGGAACCGTATATGCTTCATAATGATGCGGGTAATGATAATACATAGGCTGTAGCAGGGGGATGCTTTCCCGGTTTGCCCGTAGGTTCATTGTATAGACATAGGGAATCATTTTATGACGCAGTCTTAGAAAGTCCTTCATGATCTTTTCCGCAATCATGTTATATCTCCATGGTTCCTTGCCATTAAATTCACTGCAGGAACTATGCAGGCGCATAATCGGTGAAAAAACTCCAAACTGCAGCCATCTTACGGCCAGCTCATCGTCCTTCACGCCCCTCATATGCCCCCCGATATCATGACTCCACCATCCATATCCGATATTGGAAGCATTTGCCGTAAAATACGGCTGAAACTGCAGGCTATCCCACGAGATGATGGTGTCCCCTGAAAATCCGACAGGATACCTGTGGCTTCCAGGACCTGCGTATCTGGAAAAGATAAGCCCCCTGTTCCCATTCCTGCAATTGTCCAGATAGTGATAATGGTTCAGCATCCACAATGGGTCCAAGTCTTTCACGCCGGAATTGCTTCCCTGCTGCCAATCGATCCACCAGAAGTCCACTCCCAGTTCCTCCAATGGATGATGCACATATTCAAAATATCCTTTCATAAATTTCGGATCGCCCACGTTAAAGGAAACAGGATCCTCCTGCTGTGTAGCTACCCCCATATATTCCGCAAATTCTGTGTAGCAATCCTCAAATGCCCTTACACCATCCGCCGGATGCACATTCAAGGTAACCTTCATATTCCTGTCATGCAGATTCTTCATAAACCTTTCCGGATCGGGAAATAAATCCCTGTTCCAAGTGTAACCGGTCCATCCTGTGCCGTATTTTGGCTCCACATCCGTAATATGCCAATCCATATCAATGACAGCAACCGTAAACGGTAAATTTTCCTTCTGAAAGCGGTCCATCAGTTCCAGATAGGATTCTTCTGAGTATCTGTAATACCGGCTCCACCAGTTTCCCAGCGCATATCGCGGGAGCAGCGGAACATTTCCTGTCAGGTGATGAAAGTCCTCCAGGCATTTCAGATAATCCCTTCCATATCCAAAAAAGTAAATGTCTTTTGCTTCTTCATCCCGTCTTTGCCCGATCCACCCCTTTTCATCCAGAAGCAATGTAGTGCTGTCATCCAGAAGCGACCAGCCATCTGCGGATAGTATCCCACTCTCCAGCGGGATACTTCCGTCTGCCCCATCAAGGGTTCTTGCAGTACCTTTTAAGTCATTCGGTTCATCCCCGTAATTCCATATTGCGGAATAAGCGCCGTACTGACCATTTACCTTGACCTGCAGTCCTGTCGGGGAAAATTCCTTCTTATCATATTTTAGTCTCAGACAATCAGTTATAATCTGTATCTCTTTTCCTGTCTCCTCAATCCGAAATGCAGGCACCTGAAAATCCCGTTTCATGACGACCTGTGTCGAACAATCGACAAATTCACCCTTTTTGCTGTATTCCATCCGTATCAGTCTGGAAGTTAGAACAGTGAATCGATACTCTGTGCCTCTTATTATTGCTGTATTTCTTTCCATGATAGCGCCCTCCGCAAATATTTTATTCTCCGGTGATTCCGGATTTCTCAATGCTCTCCACAAACTGCTTCTGCAGGATTAAATAAAATATCAATAACGGCAGTATGGACAACAGCGTCCCTGCCAAACTGACAGCCTCATTTACGCTGCTAAAGCTCACATCCGCAGCATACAGCGACTTGTACGAGTCGGCAAAACTCCCCAGTTTGATCGGCAGCGTCTTGATTACTGAACCAAACATCAGCGAAGCCTGCGTCGTTTCATTCCAGTACCATACAAATGAGAACAAAAAACTGACAACATGCGCCGGCACCGCAAGAGGCAGCGCCACCTTAAAGAACACGGTCAAACGTCCTGCTCCCTCCAGGTAAGCGGACTCATCCAATGATTTGGGGTAAGTACTGAAAAAATTGAAATATACAAGTATGAACACGCTGCTTTTTAATCCCTGCCCGAACAGTGCGGGCAGGAACTGCGGCATAAGCGTATTGACCATTCCGTATTGGTTAAACATCAGATATCTTGGAATCAGCATGATCTGAGACGGTATGATAAACACCGCAACCATCAGCGCCATCCAGAGCTTTTTCCCCGGAATGGAAAACCGCGCCAGCGCGTATCCTGTGACAGCACAGGAAAAGCTTTGCAAAACAGCCGGAATCAGGGAAGCCAGCAAAGAATTGACGAAGGCCGTTCCAAAATTCAGCGTCACAAAAGCCTTGCTGAAATTGTCAAAGCATATGCTCCGCGGCAGCCACTCGATCGCCGGATCAACCAGATCCTCCACGGATTTCAGGCTGTTTACGACCATATAGAGCACTGGGTACAGAAATACAAAACCAATCCCGATCAGTATGACATAGCGCGCCAGAGAACTGGCAATCTGTGATTTATTGTTTGCAAGCCTCACTGCCAAATTCTTCACATTTCCCTTTTTTCTTATTCTATCTACATTATACATCGTTTTTCCCCTTCCTGCCAAACAAAAGAAAAATCACCAGCAGTATCATTGCAATGACAAGGAAATAAATCCACGACATGGCAGCCGAAAAGCTATATGGGCGTGTGACTTCAAACATATGGCTGCTGATCTTTTCGAGCACTTCATTGTTTGAGTAATTGGCGATTTCCATCACTGTATATACCGCATTTACCAGAATCATTGACTTGATATGCGGAAGTGTTATCTTCCAAAACTTCTCCCAGCTGCCCGCGCCATCAACTTCCGCCGCTTCATAAACCTCACGTCCGACCTTCTGCAGGGCCGCCAGGAACAACAGGATCTGTACACCGCAGAACCAGAGTATCAGCACCAGATTATTCAGCGCGAAAAAAATCGGTTTCTGCAAAATTCCGGGAAGACTGTTCAGGAAATTATATACCACGCCGCTCATCTGTGAAAAATCTAACGTATAACTGCCAAGCAGCTCTGAGATAACCGAACCGCTCATGATGATCACCGGGAAGAAAAACAGTACCCGGAAAAATGTGCGTCCCAGAAATTCGTGATTCAGCAAAATCGCAATCACAAGGGAAAAGACCAGTATGATCGGTGTCGCAAAACAGATGAACGTGACACTTTCCCCCAGTATGGTCAGGAAAGAGGTATCCACACGGAGCGCCTCATAGTAGTACTGCACTCCTTTCCACGTAAACGTCACGCCCTCTGTGCTCGTAATGTGGACTTCGTTGAGACTCAGCATGACAGAATAAATGATAGGGTACAGGGAAAAGACAAAAAACCCGATCAGCCATGGAAGCAAGAACATATATCCCGCCGCGATCTCCTTTCCCCGCATTGATAACTTATTCTTTTTCATCGGCGCCTCCTTTCACCAGACATCCCAATGCCGGAACGGTCTCACCTTCGCAGACAACTTCCTCTGCATTATAATTTACCAGTATTGTGACTCCGTTGTCATAGAAAACCCTAGCGACTCCCGAAGCCACCATATCGTGTTTCGTAATCTTTGCTCCCTGTACTTCATTCAATACTTTTCCGATGCGCATATAAGCATCTGCAATGTTGTCACTCCAGTCTTCATAGTGGACAGAGAACATATTTTCTAGCGGTGTGTCCGCCAGTTCATGGCTTTGTGCCTCGGCAACGATAAAGGAAGGGTATGCCCCATACTCTATCGTTTTCAAGATTGTATAGTCCGAATAAAATCCAAGGTTCATATATGGAACATAATAATCGACTGCACCTTTGAGCACCATCTGCAAAAAGGGAACAGAATCTGTCTCAAAAATATACTGGCTATTGCTCATTGGCATATCCAGATATGCATCAACAGCATTCCACATATACAAGGAAGGTCCAAACGCTGCCGTTGGTCTGTCCCCAATCGAGCCCAGCGCATCCGCAAACAGCTCCATTGTCTCTTTTCTTGTCACGGTTTCTCCTCGCGTGTAATCACTGAGCGGTGCATTCCCCACATGGTCCATTGCAAATGAAAACTCTCCCAGTTTTTGATCCATCTTCTGTATTACTTTTGCCGCTGTCTTTGGTTTGACGACATAAGAATCCGGATACATCAGGTCAGAATTGTCTGTCGAGTAAGCAACATAGGCATTTGACATATTGATCGCCGCCTGTACTCTCTTGTTGATCTGGTCTGCGTTGGCCTGACCGACATTTTTATACAGATATAACGTGCCTCCGCCAGCCTCTATCATATTTTTCCAATCCCGCAGATCCGACTTGCTCCCCAGTTTGCGCTCGATAGAAGTCTCACCATAATCTGAACCGTTGAGTCCGCCTTTCTCCCATCCATACAATGCAGCTGACAGATTAGTAATCCCGCGCTGCGACAGATCGCTCGTAATCGCCTGTGCCTCATCTACTGTTGTAAATACCTTCATGCTGTCAAACAGGATTCCCTGCTGTATCTCCGCGCCGATCACGGACACCCACAGAGGAATATCATCCGACACCTTGTCGGCTCCTGACAGAATCCCCTGCTCGTAGAGCTGCTCGCGATACCGCACGGCCATGGCAGAATATCCAGCCTCCTCGCCAGTCAGGAACGTATAGGTGATCCCAGGGATGATATCGTTGCGCTCCTCCTGGGCGGTGAAAATTCCTGTACCTGCTTTATTGATCGGCTTCATGTAAGATGTCCTGTAAGCGAACTTTGCAGTGACCCAGTTGTATTTCGTCACATATCCACCTGCGCTGGCTGTGATATATGCCTGCTCTGCTCCCGAATCAATGACTGCCATGATGCCGTTCTGCCCCTCTCCGTGCACGATGCCGAATAGCGGAAGTGTCATGACATTTTCCTCTACCATATAGTCATTTCCTCTGCTCGCCATTAGGTTTGCCGCTTCCATCAGCGAATCAATACCAGGGTCTTTTCCATACACACGGCTCTCAATCCCAGAGGTGTAACTGACAGCTTTCTGGAACCGTATCAGAGCGCCACAGCCGTCCGGAACAAAGAAATACCCGGGAATTTCATCCTCCAGTGTACTTCCGAGAAATGGAAGGAAATACAACTCCTTGACCATACAGTCCCCTGTCTCTGTCATGCTGCCTTCCACTACGTTCAGCGACAAACGGTCTTTATCCAGCGACATCTGAACAGTGAAGGAGATCCCTATCTCCTTCATGTTGATGCCGCATTCCATAGTATTACCCTGAAATGCAAAGTCCAGATCCACATCCGGACTTTCTGTCGATATCTGGTTTTCCTTGCCAGATTTGTCATAATATATTATAGTACAAAGAGAAGAAGCCCTCTGATACCATGTCTTGTTCAAGCCCTCCGGCTGTTCGTCCTGGGACAATCCCCAGATATATCCATTGCGTTTATCCACAATGCGCATCTGTCCGCTGCCGTTCTTCATCAGTACCTGCAGGTACTCCGACTCCATGCGTGCAGTATATCCATCCAAGCCATAGGGGCTGACTGCTGTCTGTTTTTCTGGAATATACTGTGTGTGCCTGTTTGAGCGGGACTCTGACTGACTTGTCTTTTCTGTTATCGCGGAGTCCGACAATTCGCCAGTGCGTTCCTCTGCAGCAGAACACTGCAAAAATTCTGCTGGTACTACTGACGCAAGCGTCAGTGTCAAAGCGGCAATTCCAGCTATCTTCCTAAACTTATTATTGAATAACACGATATTTCACCTCCCCGGCAATCTGTACCACATAATCCCACACGCTCAGCCAAATCAGATACAATATGATGCAGGCAAGCACGGCCATGATGATAAAGAACAATGTGATCAGTATATTGACCACTGTTTCCTTTATGGAATAATTGTGAACCTCCATTGTGGCAATAAACAGATTGATCACACACCACACCAGCAGTACAGTATGGAAAAATGTAAACACAAACGCTTCATTTTGCGTCAATACATAAGTGGCCAGAAGGACAAGCGGCCCATAGAGCAGATAGGGACTTACGGCATATGCCGTGGATATGTAAATCTTTCTGAAAGATCCCTCGCCATCCCTGATCGTTCCGATCAGATAACTTCCTATCAGCCATAAAACCAGCGGAATCAGCAGAACTGCCAGTATGACGGGCACAGAGACATCTGATCCGATCACAGTCTGGAAAATGAATCCGCGTCCCAGATAATCCCACATATAGATGACCACCAATGCCACATACAGAACAGTCGCCACCAGTACACTGTTTTTCCTGTTAGACCGGATTTCATAAGAACCATCGATCGGATGCCGGATAAACCATGTCATAAAGTGTCCTTCGTACTTCAATTGCCCTAAAAAAGGCATCTTGGGCAGTGTGACCCCTTTCAGCAGGCGCTTTCCTGCCTTCCAGAGGAGCCATAGGAAAATCACTGCCACCAGGGCATATCCTCCATACTGATGGATTGCCTGATCCCTAATCTCCCAATATACCTCCGAGTAATCTTTTTTATTTTCTGCCAGATAAAAATGCTCTTTTGCCTCCTCATATCTCCCACTGAAATACAAGGTTTTTCCATACCCGTTATGTGCGACACGCGACATACCGTTTATCGTCAGGAGCTGTTCCCAGAGCGCGCCCGCCTGTTCATAATCCCCTTCTTCTGTCAGGGCAACTGCATCATGTGTCATCATGGCAAACTCTGTCGGATAAAAGACCTGTACGATTCCCTTTTCCCTGTCGAGTACATAGAGAAAACCATTTTCATCACATTCAATAGCAGTCGCATAGGAAAACAGACCGCCTTTTTCACTTGACACTGCGCGTCCCCCAAAGGAAAACAGCAGATTTCCATTCAGGTCATACTCATTGATCAGACCTGCATAAGTCAATGCATAGCATCCTCCGTCTGCCCGGGAGGCAACGTCCACAAAATTCCACTCATCAATCATTTCTTCATCATAGAAAATGTCGTTGCCGGCAAAATTGTGCAGTTTTACATTATTATCTGAACTCGCCTCCAGCGCCATCCATGCCAGGCTTGTGTCGACATCCTGTGTCACAGAGAAAAGCAGATCCCTGTCCGTGATGTCAATATTGTAAATCGCCCTCGGTGTACGGTTGAACAGCCTCTCCAACTGTTCCTCGGAAAAGACAGCCTCCTCCACTTTTTCCAGAAAGGACATCGGCGTGGTGTTGGCCGCGTAATATCCCTCAAATTCACCTTCCTGGCTAAACTGCATGATACCCTCATAGGAACCTTCACCTACCATATAAATGGTGCCGGAAGAAGTCAATACCACGTTTTTGGGTTTATAGCGACTGCTCTCGCTAAACAGATAAGACTGTGGTCGTTCAATCGTCAGAAACACTGTCCCATCCGTCTGTGCGCCATAGATACATTCCGCACCATAATCGGCAATATACAGGCGCTCCTCATCATCCACAAAAATGCCTGTCGGCTTTTTTAAACCTTCTATCTCATACCATTCCAACTCGGCATTGTCCGTGTGGTAGCACCCGATCCGCCTATTGCCGGAATCCACGATGTACAATGTTCCATCCTTGTAAAAAATGTCTTCCGGCTGCAGAAGCCCGTCATTCTGAAACAGGATACCTCCTGGCAGATATGCGTCCTGCGTCCGCACCCAGCTACCATCCACGGAAGTTGTATAGGTATACGTCGTACTCTCACCCGCATAAGCCACGATTGGCATATTGAGGAGCAGAATCATTGATAATAACAAACAAAATACTTTCTTCATTCCCTACCTCCCGCTATTTGATGCCTGAGTGTGTCATTGTGTTCATTACCTGTGACTGCATGAAGATAAACAGAATCAGATTCGGCAGAAACAGTAACAAACTGCCCGCCGCTGCAATTCCCTGTCCGGCCACAGTATTACCGGTAGCGTTGGACAAAGTGGATATATAAAATGCAAATGTTTTCAGGTTGCTGCTCTCTATGTACTGTGTCGAAGCCTCGGTCGCCGTCCATGCAGTCTGGAACGCCATGATCGCGACGGTCGACAATGCCGGTTTGATCAGTGGGATGATCACTTTAAATAAAATCTGAAAATCGGTCGCACCGTCTATGACTGCTGCCTCAACAAGTGCATCCGGCAGCTGGTCAATGAACTGTTTTACCAGAAACAGACCTACTGGCATGGCAAGCAGCGGAATGACATTTGCCCAGAAGCTGTTCTTGAGTCCAAGAAATATAATGATATAATATCTTGGAATCGCCACGGCAACCCCAACGAACATCAGCGCCATATTATTGATCTCCAACAGTGTGTTCTTTCCCCGGAAGTGTTTCTTGGACAGCACATAACCTGTTGCCGCCGAGAAGATAACAGACAAAACGACCACACAGACTGTCGTGATCAGACTGTTGACCAGATAGCGCGATGCCGGAACCGCCGTATCCGAAGAAACCTGAAACAGGTTCACGAAGTTATTCAGCGTAGGATTGCGCACAAACAGTTTCGGAGGAAAAGCATACAGCTCCTCCGCGGGTTTAAATGCCGTCATGATGATATAGAGAATCGGAATCAGCATCACAACTGCCATTGGTAACAGATATGCATAGAATTTCAATTGACTCCGATGAAAATAACGCGGATTGATCCCTGTTCCCCACATCTTTCTCTGATTCCTTTTCTTTGCACCTGTTTTCATACTTTTCTTAGCCAACTCAATCCCCCCTCTCTCCAAACAACCTGTTTACAACATTGGAACACAGGCGGATAGCGATCAGCAGCGCGACTGCGATTGCTGAGGCATAGCCCATTTCCATACGTATAAAAGCATAATCTTCCATATGGTTTACTATCAGCTGACCCGCATAGCCCGGTGTCGGGTTCGAACCGCTCAGCACGGTACCGACACCGCTCGATGTAAAAGTACCTGTGATCGCCATGATCGCACCAAACAGCATCTGGGGCATTACCTGTGGTATCGTAATATAGATGACCTCCTGGAACCTGTTTTTGATCCCGTCGATCCTTCCGGCCTCATAGACCTCCTCGTCCGCATTCAGGATGCCCGCCAGCATGGAGAGGAAACCAACGCCCAGGCTGCTCCAAAGAGACACGATAATCATGATCGGCAGAAGATATTTTTCTGACTGCAGCCACAGGATCGGTGTCTCGATCCAATTCCATTTTAACAGCAGTGCATTCAGATACCCATTGGCATCCCCACTAAAGATAACGCCCCATACAATGCTGAGCAGCACGCCGCCTGTAAGGGACGGCGAATACAAGATCACAGCAAGGATCGTACGGGGAACTCTGGTGATCTGTGCCAGGCTCCACGCCATGATAAAGCTCAGTACATATCCTCCCACACCCACAAACAATCCATAGATCAAAGTGTTTGGCAGTACCTTCTGCATAAAAATATCATCGTTCGTGATCAGCTGGATATAGTTGCTCAGTCCTGTAAACTTTGGCATTTCCACTGAATTAAAATATGTGAATGACAATCCCACAGAGACGACTACAGGGATCAGGATAAATATGGAAAACATCAGAACATACGGCGCCATCAAAACGATATAGGAATGTTTTTTGAACCATTTTTGCATATCATTCTTCCCCCTTTTGTACATTCAGCCACTCACGCACATCCTCTGTCGTATATGGCATGATCAGGTTCCCGTCAGAATCCATAAAACCAAACTCCTTTAATTTGCGCTGGATCTCACGCTCCGAGGCGATCACCGCCCGGTCTGTAGACTCCGTCAGCCCTTTGCCGTTGACTACCACGTTATTCCAGATATTGCTGACTTCCCGCTCCACCATGTAGCCCGCAGGATGTCTTGCTGTCTCTGTCTGATAAGAAAGTTCCTCGAGGATGATCGCTTTGTGCTCGTCAGGATATGGCAGATTTTCAAAAGCAGTCAGATTAGCGGTATTCCATCGGTAAGCATCGCCATAAGTGGTTTCCAGACGGTTGGAGAACTCTGTCTGTATATCTGCTGACAGCCACCATTTCAAGAATTCCCATGCCTCCTCCGGCTTGTCGGTGTTGTCAAAGATCATGGAAGCCGTACTGTTTGCAGAATGCGCCCTCAGAACCGTTCCGTCTTCCTGCCTCTCACCGGGCACCAGCGCAATCCCCCACTGTCCTTCCAGCTCCGGCGCTGCTGTCTGCAGCTGCAGATAGGTAGAAAAATTTCCGACACCAATCGGGATATCTCCGTAGCGGAAACTGTTAAAGAAATTTGCCACGTATTCCGACAATGAGTACACACGGAACAACTCTGTCATTTCTCTCAGACCTGTCACAGACTCTTTTGAATTAAACGCAACCGTCGCCCCGTCCTCGGAATAAAAGCCTCCTCCATTCTGGTACAGGAACGGTCCTGTCATATTAAAGTCCTTAAAGCTTGAACTGGACGCCATGTTGGAGTAAAAATTCATGGAATAGCGCAGCAGTACCGGCATCATTGCCTCCACATCATCCCACGTTTCCGGCACTTCCAATCCTAGACTGTCCAGGATGTCCTTGCGGTAAAACAAGATTTGGTAATTAAAACTGTCAACCACACCATAGATACCGCCATTATAAGCTAACGGTGTCAGCCCGGCGATATTGTATTCCTTCTGGTAATATTCCGCAAAATCGTCATATTCCAGCAGATTCTTGACCGCGCCACGTATAGCAAGATCATACGGCGTTGTATACCCTACTCCTAATACCACATCAGGATTGCTGTTGGTGGCATTGGAAAGTATCAGTTTCTGGGAATTTGGCATCAGTGCAAGCTGGATATCTGTCCCATGTACCGGATTGAAATATTCATCGATCAGCTGCTGTAAGACTTCGGCGTAAGAGATCGACATGCTCACCCAGACCTGTAGTTCTTCGGAATTCGTATCTGCGGCTGTGTAATCCGAGGACTCCGCACCTGGCAGATATGTGTACAACAGACGCTTCCATGATTCTGACATGCGCACCCACAGATTGCTGGACGCCTTTGGCAGCTCCACATCCTGATAAAAATAAATGCGGTCAAGGCTGAGCGGCTGTTTCACGAGTTTTTCCAACACCCCGCCAAGAGAGCTGTTCACCGATCCGTCGCCCTCGCTCAGGAGTCCGTATTTGTTTGGAATTAGACGGATATCAGACAGTATATTGTCCAATTGCTGTACTGCGTACAAAAGCTGGCTCGCATAGGATGGCTTTTTCCCTTCCATATCCCATAATTTCTGATATACTGCATCTATGCGCTGCCTGCAGTCCTCCAACTGTGAGGGGACTTCCGGCAAATAGGTCTCCATATCCCATGTACGGTTTGCATCTGCGGAACCAGCTGACATTTTTCGTAAATCCATGGAAATTCTGTTGACTTCGTCCATGAGCTCCAGAATTTCATTGTAGATATCGAGCGTCGGGTCCATGACCGCCTCCATGGATACGGTATGCGGTCCCTTGTCCAGATAAACCCAGCAGTCCTGTCCGTCTTGGGATACTGTCAGATTTGTGTAGGAATTCATCGCTGTACTTTCAAATATAACAGGATGTTCACGGTCAGCCACATACCTGCCGTCAATCGCCAGCGTGCGGTAGCTCGATTTATCCGCATCGGAATACTGCGAGTACCGAAATCCGATACGGTACCACCCGGCTTCATCTACCTGTGCTGTCCACAGTATCTTCTGTCCGACATCAGACCATGAAGAAGCATCAATGACATTGATCTTGTTCTGTTTCGTCTCATAGGGTGTAAGCGCAGGGTTCTTCACATTTTTCCCGCGGATATCCGAATCAGACTTCAGGATGCTGTTTTCCGCCTCTATCATTACGATATTGTTTCCTGTTGTCTTACTGCCTGTATCCACCTCTGCCGGAAGCACCCCACTTTTTGTGAGATACATTCCATATATGCGGACATCATGGTTTCCAGTGACCGCAAAATCATATGTCCCCGGTTCTAACTGCAATATAAGCCTGCGTCTCCCCACATCATTCTTCTGGAGCAGATAGCTGCCTACTTCATCCTTCACCATCCGGGGCTGCAGGTTTAATTCATTTCCATAACGGTTTACAAGACGCTCTCCGCCTTCATCATACCAGAGGATTGGAAGCTGGGCAGTGTATTGTGTCTGCCCGATCGTCCAGTCCATCTGAAATTCCGTAGTGGCCTCGTCCGCTATTGCATAATCAATCCTGACTTCCCAGTCTGCCCCTTCTTCAACCGCGAAGGATCCCTTCCATTCGGTGTCCTTCTGCAGCAGAAAACCGCCCTTGTCATAATAGAGTTCCACGCCGGCCTCCCCCTGGCTCCAGTTGTCAATCGCCAGCTTTACGGAATCCTGTACGGATCTATCTACAAGCCCGTCATCTTTTAAATGTCCAAACAGAAGAACTGCCGCCGCATAAGCGGCTGCAGCCCCCACTGCACAGCAGGAAAATAATTTTTTCTTTTCCATCCTTTTCTTCCTTTCAGTGATCGCTGTTATTAAATGCTTCCTGAACTGCTGTCAATTTCTCTGTAAAATCATCCCAGTATGTCTGCACGGACTTGGTTGCCACTGTATCCAATTCCGCCGCAACAGAAGCTGCATCTGTGGCCCCGTCACGAACCTCATCACCGCGCGGGCTCAAATATTCGCTGTTCACCTGTGACCATCCAGGTATGATCTTACTCAAATCTGCGCGGAAGGAAGATCCCATGCTGTCATGCATATACGCAACTGCTTCAGTCACTCCTGAAAGCGCCTCCCAGCGCTCTTTCACTGCCGGCAGGTTTGTAGACGGAATGTAGTATGGGCTGCCCAGAGTGTAGTCATCTGTACTGCCCTGCTCATACACAGCAACACGCTCGAGATTGCCTTCCTTACTGTATGACATAAAACGGACCACTTCAAATGCCGCTTGTGGGTTCTGGGCAGTCGATACCACAAAAGAGCAGTTTACATGCATTGGAAGCTTTGCTTTCCCTTTCCCTGCGCCATTGCTCGGCCATGGCCACATACACCAGTTGAAATTGCAGTCTGTTGTCAGCCAGCTGATATCCCATGTCCCCCTGGGCTCAGACAAGGTCTTGCCGAGTTTCAGCGCCATATGGGTATCCCCTGTCTCACCGTTTCCAAACTTGGCAACATAGTCGCTGCTCTCTATATCCGGGCTGGTATTTCGCAGTGACCATGCCTCCAGACCAGGGTATGCACGCAGTTCGATCATCACATTTACGGCATCAACCCAGCTTTCAGACATATGGAACGTCCTTGTAGAAGGATCAAAACCATAAAAACCATAATCAGACATGGATCCTGCCAGATACTCATCCATACTGAACAGAGTCTCCGTTCCTGAGTATTGGGCTGTTGTGCCGGCTTTGAGCAAATCCTTGTAATCGTCCGTACTCCAGTTCAACTCCGGCACATCCAGATTCAGTGTCTCCAAAAGGTCCAGATTCAAGAAAACACAGTTGAAGTGCACTTCCTCCGGAACAGCATACAGTTCATCCAGATAGGTATAGGATTCAATAATATTTTCAGGAATGTAGGTAAATTCCTCATCATCCTTAACAAACTCTGTTAATGGATATACCCATCCCTGAGATACATAATAGTAAAACGTGTCTGCATCATCCAGGATCACGTCCGGCATCTGGCCGGTAGATGCCTGTGCTGTCAGATATTCACTGGTACTCGTCTCGTACTCGACCACCTCAAGTTCAATATTGGGATAGTATGTAGGAAACTTTTCGATCAGCTGCCTGTAATCCGGCCCTATGCCTGAGTTGACAGCAACCACCACCTTTCCTGATGTCTGGTAGCGCTCATCTGACGATCCATCTGTACTGGCCGCCTCCTGTCCTGTTGACGCACTATTGTCTGCCTGCTGGCCGCCGGATGGTGTCGGCGCTGGATTGGTTGCAGCGGGCTGTTCCGCACATCCTGCCAGTATTCCTGCGCAGAGCGCTGTCGCAAGTAACTTTGTAAATAATTTCTTTCTCATTGTTTTTCCTCCTGATTTTTTATTATAAAAACATTAAGTTTCTATTTTATGACTACCATGTTCCAATAATTTAATTCCGGCATGGTAAACGTGACATATGTCCCTTCCGAATCCTCCCCCGTCTCAAAAGACAATTCTGTCATAATGCCCTCCTGTATATCGGGGGAGGCCAGATATATGTGCTCCGGCGTAAACGTTATATGTTGAAGCACTGTCAGGTTTTCCTGCTTTTCCGGTTCTTTCTGTTCCCCATGGTTATCCACCCACTCCAGGGAATCCACACCTTTCAGGTTGATGAAGCTGACCACCTGTTCTCCTGCATCGTTCTCTTTCGTTGTCACCCAGATGGCATTCTGCTTTGCGTCCATTGCAGCTGCCTTATCATTGATATAGGTGCGGAGCAGGACATCCTTCCACGAGGCGTCACGCAGATAATTCTCATATGCGACAAAAAAGGAATAGTAATTGCGGAGCGCTGCCGTGAGCGTATCATTGATCCGCAGGGTATCACCGGGATAATATTCACTCTTCAGCATGCCTGTGTCCCCAATCTCCAGATGCGCCGCTCCGGCTGACATCAATGCTGCATCTGTCAGGAGAACACCCGGTGTATTGAACACCCCATCCCTTTTCTGATAATCCATGTATGCGGCAATCACGATGCCTGTGTCATCATTCATGCGCCCCCGGAGATAATCCACTTCTGCCTTCAGGGAGCCATATGTCCCTGTTTCCCACGGCCAGACTTCCTCATACACAATATCATAGTCGGTATCGTTCAAGGTTTCCATCATGCCATATCCTGATACCGGATTAAAGATCACCCTTGTATCAAGCTCATCTGTGATCCTGTTTAAGAGAGAGGTATAAGTATCCTTTAATTCCACCGCCGTGCCATCATAATCATACAGCACTCCCCGTCCGCCAAGGGAATCCACTTGGATCCCGTCATATGGAAAGATTGTCAGCGCTTCTTCTGTCACACCCAGATAATAGTCCTGCCATTCCCGATCCGCTGGATTAAACAGGTACAGCCGCTTTGTCGCCCAGCTGTCAACGAAATCTCCGTGATAGTCCTGCTCCTCATGGGATGCATCCCTGTATAATCCCCACTCGGGCTTCACGCCGGATTCCTCATAATCTTCATAAGCGCCAAAGATCAGATTATATAAATAAGAATTCATATGATATGTATGCCCATAATCGATTAACTTTGAAACTGTCTCATAGGAAGCATAGCTGTTTGCCAAGGTATGCCACCCGGCAGCTGGCTCTTCTGCTGTGCCAGCTGCCGGCTTTTCATGACGGTTCAGTACGTCATAAAAAAACAGACCTGTAATATGATGCTTGTTCAACCGTTCCAGTGTTTCTTGGATTTCCTCATCCGTCTGCTCCCCATAGCGTGTAAGGTATGCGTATCTTGGAAATTTTGACCAGTCCGATGCAACCTCAATTGCTGACATTTCATAATCTACAACCTTGCCGTCACGCAGCGCATATACCTCCAGGGAATAACCTTTAAAATCATCTGCCGGCATGGGAATCTGAATGGTCTGCGTGCTCTCGCTGTCACTGGCTGACAGATTTAAGTCTGTGTGATAAACCTCCTCTGTCAGGTGGCGGACTGATATTTCCATCACAAGCTCCGTGTCCGATGACTCCAGTTCCACATACGCTTCTACCATTTCACCTATATCATATCGTGCCTTATCCGTGTATACATCCTTAATAATCTGTTCCATGATCCCATCCTCCTCCGTTTTCGTATCTGTCCCGGAAGTATTATTGTCAGCGCTGTTCCCGTCCGGCCTCACCGGCTGTGTGCTGTCCGTCTCCATTGTTACTGCTTCTGTTTTTATTTCTGTCATTATTTCTTCTTGTTTGTTGTCAGCCGCCTCGTGTTGTTCCCTCCCACAGCCATTCAGGGAAACCAACAGGAGCGTACTTATGATGACCAGTCTCTTTTTCATCTCCACCTCGGTTTTTCTTTATATTTTTTTTCTACTATCACTTTAATCTTCACCTCAGACATGACTGAAAAATCTGTCTGCCATTTGTATGTTGTTGTTATCGGTAACCGTTATCGATAACTGTTACCGATAACAATAGTATATAAAATGTCCTTTGCATTGTCAATATACATTTGACTTTTCAGCAATGTGCCTAAAATCGCACTTTATTTTCTATGCATATGTTACTTGTGTTTTTCCAGTAATTGTTATAAAATACTGTTAGCGTTAACAGAAAGGAGGCATCGCTATGGTTACGATAAAAGACATTGCACAGGAAGCGGGGGTAAGCACCATGATGGTCTCACGGGTCATCAACAAACGCTACAATCAGGTATCTGCGGAAAATATTGAACGGATTGAAAAGATCATCAAAAAATATAATTACATCCCAAACTCGGCTGCCCAGAGTCTCTCTTCAAAGACTTCTAAAATTATCGCAATCTTCATACAGGGAGATGCTAATTCACTGGAGCACCCTTACAATGCTGTTATGCTGGGATATCTGATACAAAATATCCAGGCGCGTGGTTATGATACTATGGTACATTTTATCTCCAATTATTCAGATGTCTGTAACAAACTGCAGTCCTGGAAAGCATCCGGAGCAGTCTTTTTTGGCATGTTTGAAAAAGACTTTCTGCAGTTCCAAACTAATGAAAAGATTCCTTTTGTGTTTACTGATTGTTACAGCAGCTCCATACCGATCGCCAATATCGGCATTGACAATTATAAGGGCGGCTCACTGGCAGCGCAGCATCTGCTTGACTACGGGCATGACAATTTCGCAATTGTGGGGGAATATTTCAATGAAAGCCTTTTGAACCAACAGCGGCTGAAAGGGTTTTGTGATACTCTAAGCAAAGCGGGGATAAACATCGAGCAGAACCACATCATCAATTTTGATTCCTCTACTGCCACAAAGCTAATTGAAATACAGCAAGCGCATCTCGCTGTTTTCGCTTTCTCAGATATCCTTTCACTGAAGGTCATAAAACAGCTGAACGAGCACGGTTATCGTGTTCCCGACGATTTTTCCATTATCGGTTTCGATGATCTGTTTATCTGTCATCTGACAAGTCCTGAACTAACTACGGTTTCACAAAACCTGTCAAAGAAGGCAGAAGCTGCGGTGGATTTACTTTTTCAGTATTTGAATTACCCGGATATGCCACTGCAGAACATTGTATTAGACGTGGAACTAGTGAGCCGGGATACTGTAAAAAATTTGTTATAATAATATTTTATATGGAGGACATCATTTATGGACTTAAAGGATTTCAACTGGACAAGGGAACCGCAGGAATACAAGATAGCAAATGACAGGATTGAAATAATCACCAAGCCGCATACAGACTTATGGCAGAGGACGTATTACCATTTTCAAAACGACAATGCCCCCGTCCTGCAAATGGAAACTGAAGAAAAATATTTCAGTTTTTTAGTTAAAACAGAATTTGATGAAAGTCACCACAGGTTTGATCAATGCGGCATCGTAATGTATCTGGACAGCGAGAACTGGCTGAAGGGCTCTGTGGAATATGAAAATGACCAATACCAGCATCTGGGAAGCGTGGTGACAAATAACGGTTATTCAGACTGGGCAACTACCGTCATAGACGCTTCCGTAAAATCAATGTGGTATCGGTTCAGCCGGCGGGAAGATGATTACTGTATCGAATGTTCTACAGATGGGATTACTTTCAACCAAATGCGTATCTGTCATATGCACAGAGGAAATGGTAAGATACAGTTTGGCATCTATGCCTGTTCACCCGAAGAATCTTCTTTTAAAGCAGTATTTTCAAATATGCAAATAATGGATTGCCAGTGGAAAGCGCATGACGGGCAGCGGCCGGATTGAGTATTTCTGACTCCCCAGCACAGGAAAGGCAACTTAAGAACAACAAAAGAAAGGAACTTATAAAATGTTAAAGAAATGGTGGCACAATACGATTGGATACCAAATTTATCCCAAGAGTTTCCAGGACACAAACGGAGACGGTATAGGGGATTTAAAAGGTATCACTGCGCATCTGGATGACTTGGCCGACTTGGGAATCAATGTCATCTGGATCTGCCCTATCAACAAATCGCCAATGAAAGACCATGGATATGATATCTCTGATTACGAGGAGATCGATCCCATGTTTGGATGCAAAAGCGACCTCCTGGAACTGATTCAGGAAGCGGACCAGCGTGGGATCAGAATACTCATGGATCTGGTCGTAAATCATACTTCCATAGAGCATCCCTGGTTCCAGAAAGCTTTGGAAGATCCCTATGGGGAATATGGAAAGTATTATATCATTCGGGAAGGACAAAACGGACAGGAACCCAACAACTGGCGCTCTATCTTTGGCGGCAGCGCATGGGAACCAATCGCCAATACCAACCTTTATTACCTGCACCTCTTCACCAAATGGCAGCCAGACCTGAATTGGGAAAATCCCGCCCTGCGAAAAAATATCTATGATATGGTAAGCAGATGGCTTGACATGGGAATCAGAGGATTTCGTATTGATGCGATCAGTCATTTAAAAAAGGACTTTTCTTACCGGAATCTGCCTGCTGACGGCGCAGACGGATATGTGAACGGTTTTCCTTATTTCAGCAATGTCAATGGAATCGGTGTTTTTCTAAAAGAATTAAAAGAAAATACTTTTCAACGCTATGACGCCATGACAATCGGCGAGGTAGACGAGGGTCTGCCATCAGAAATACTCACAGACTTTATCGGGGAAAATGGTTACTTTTCAACCATCTTTGACTTCTGCCATTCCGAGTTTCATGTCAACTCTGCAAAATGGAAGGACAAACCTGTGGAGATGATTAGTGCATTGCGTGAATGCCTGTTTACAAAACAAAAAACTCTCAAAGGAAGCGGAATGCTGTGTAATTATCTGGAAAATCACGATCTTTCCCGCGCAGTAGAACGTTTTATTCCAAAAGAAGATATTGACTTTTACAGCAGCTCCATGGTGGGAGGAATCAACTTCTTCATGCCGGGAATCGTATTTCTCTATCAGGGACAGGCTACTGGCATGATGGACTACCAAAAAGAGCACATAGAAGATTTCAAAGATCCGACTACATTCAGTCAGTACAACGAGTATCTCAAAAAAGGAATGTCAGAAACGGAAGCGCTTGCCCAAATTAACCTAGAAACGCGTGAGCATGCAAGAACACCCATGCAATGGAACGACGAGCCATATGCCGGATTCTCCAAATCTGAGCCATGGTTCGCAGTCAATCCGAATTATGGACAGATAAATTATGCCTCCCA
>JAIEDW010000154.1:8521-19010 GCA_029067805.1 Lachnospiraceae bacterium | reverse complement strand
GATCGAAGAAAAATTGCAAATGAAGCAAATCGGCGACTATATTTGGGCTTCGGAATATGCAGACGGCAGAAGAAAGGTTCTCTCTCTTTTTAAAATAAATGATGCGTATGCAACATTTCAATGGGGCTGGAATTTTGACTTTGTGCCAAGGATTACGCCGGGAAATCGGATTGTCTGGGCAAGAACGGATAAGTCTGTGTATACGCATATTTTTGAGCTTTCAGAGGATTTTTCGGGTTATGCTGTGCCAAAGATGGAGAAAAAGAATCATTTTTTCAAATCACTTTTCGCAGTGAGAAACAAGAAGCAAAGCGCAAGAGAGATGACAATCATATCAAGATATTGGATTGACATCAAAAATCTTGAAAAAGGGTTGAAAGAAAGAATAAAACAGCACAAATCAGTCCTTCTTTATCTACTGCCGCTCATTATGGAATATTATGAGGCAACAGCGACCTATGAAGATATCCTGATTAGGATTGAACAGGATATGCAGATCAATTACTATCGTTTCATAAACAGCGATAGTATGATTGTATATCCTTTTATCGAAAAACGGATGGGAATGCGGGAAAAAGCGCTCCGTGATTTTGAGGCGCTTCCGTTTGCTGATGAAAAGATAAAAGCCAAAATTTTTAATATTTTAACCGCTTAGGAGAAGATTGATTGTATGTTTTGAGCGGTTTTACAAGATAACAAAAAAGTTTTAAAAGGGCTAATCTGTTCCTTGCTTCATCTGCCTCCCGAAAGAATCAAATCTACGGTCATTTTAAATCCAATTGAACTTGGTAAAGGATTTGACAGCAAAACATTCGTTCTTGATGTCAAAGTCTTACTCAACGACGAAAAAATCATAAACCTCGAAATACAAGTTTCAAAACAGGATTTTTGGACGAATCGTTCCCTATCCTATCTTTGCAGTATCTTCCAAAACCTTGAAAGTGGTGATGATTATTCAAAAGTTAAGCCCGCCTATCACATCGGTATTCTAGATTTCTCTCCTTTTCCCAATTACCCCGAATTTTATGCAACAAACAAAATGATGAACATCAAAAAGCATTATATTTATAATGACAACTTTACTCTAAATGTGCTAGACTTAAATCAGATAGAACTTGCAACCGAAGAGGATAAAGCCTATAAAATTGACTATTGGGCAAAGCTTTTCAAGGCAAAAACATGGGAGGATATAAAGATGTTGGCACAAAATGATAATGTTTTTGAAGAGGCTTGTGAAACTGTTTATAAAATGAATCAAAATAATGAAGTTCGGTATTTGTGCGAGATGCGCGAAGAGGGAGAGCGCATTCTGCGAACCTATCAAAATATGCTTAAGAGAAGCGCTGATACGATTGCTGAAAAGGATATTGCGCTTGCAGAGAAAGATGCGGCATTAGAGGAGAGCGCTGCTAAGATTGCAGAGCTTCAAGCCCAAATAAAAGAACTGCAAAAGTAATTTAATAGCCTAAAAATCGAATGCAAAAGCAAATGTCTTACGAATTATAGAATTAAAAAATCTTTTCAAAGAAACGTGAAATGACACATTTTTGCGATGACGGAAATATGTCTTTTTTATCAAAGGAAGAAAGATTATTATGATACTTGGAACAACCTACATTTTTGTAAATGATATAAAGAAATCCGTAGATTTTTACAGAAAATTGCTGGACGAGGAACCAATAAAAGCAAATGATGACAGATGGGTGCAGTTTCGCAATAAAATTGCATTATATAACAAAGCATATGATGCCAAAATAATCGGCAAAGAGCCAAGTGAAAGATTTAATCAAGCTTACATTGACGATTTCTACAAGGACACAGGTGCGCCGAAAAACAATCTTGTTGTCTTTAATTTTGAAGTGGATGATCTAAAAAGCGAGTATGAACGTGTAAAGGCATTAAACATAGGGAAAGTGTCAGAGTTAATGTATGTCAATGTGCATATGCCATATTGGTATTTTAATGTCATTGATCCGGATGGAAATACCCTTGAAATCACGGGAAAGTACGACGTACAAGAAACGTAGAAAGGTGTCAAAAACAAAGTCACATAATCTGCCGGAAGGTAAGTTGTATTTTGGCGGTAATTTGTGTATACTAAAACTTATTCGAATGATACAATAGATTACGAAATAATGCATTGTCAATGTTACAAAATACGATTGGAAAAACATTTTCGTATGAAACCAAATAATTTACAAATAAAAGACTATTATTTGCCGGTCAATTTGCATAAAATACTATTAGAACCAAATTTTCACCCGAATCCTGTATATAGGGAAGACATATGAATAATTTAGTGGACAAGACACGATGTACATACGAAATACTGAATTGAAAATGGAGAATTTTTTATGAAAAGCCTGTTAAAATACATAAAAGATTACAAAAAGGAAAGTATCCTTGCCCCTTTATTTAAAATGCTCGAGGCGTCCTTTGAGCTGATGGTGCCGCTTGTCATGGCATCTATTATTGACCGCGGAATCGCAGACAATGATACACAGCACATTATAAAAATGGGACTAATCCTTGTACTTTTAGCAGCAGTAGGCTTGATCAGTGCAGTGACGGCGCAGTATTTCAGCGCAAAGGCAGCAGTCGGATTTGCGACAAAGCTGCGGTCGGCGCTGTTTTCACACATTCAAAGTCTGTCCTACACAGAACTTGACACCGTCGGAACAAACACACTCATCACGCGCATGACAAGCGATGTGAACCAGCTTCAAAATGGCGTAAACCTTACGCTCCGTTTATTGCTGCGCTCTCCCTTTATTGTGTTCGGCGCAATGATTATGGCTTTCACCGTGGACGTAAAAGCCGCGCTTATTTTCGTAGTGGCGATTCCGTTGCTTTCAATCGTCGTGTTCGGCATTATGATCGTCAGCATGCCGCTCTATAAAAAAGTACAGGCAGCTTTGGATAAAATACTTGGCAGAACGCGTGAAAACCTTGCGGGCGCGCGTGTGATTCGGGCATTTTGTAATGAAGAATCGGAAATTGCCGAGTTTGAGCAGGGAAATGAACTGCTCCTAAAAACACAGGTATTTGTGGGAAAAATATCGGCGGCAATGAACCCCGTCACATATATCATTGTAAATATTGCGCTTGTAGTCCTTTTATGGACAGGCGCAATCCGCGTGGACAACGGCATTATCACACAGGGCGAGGTTGTCGCTCTCGTAAACTATATGTCGCAAATCCTTGTTGAGCTTATAAAATTGGCGAACCTCATTATTCAGCTTACAAAAGCGCTTGCCTGTGCAAAGCGTGTGGAAGGTATTTTTGCCAAAACGTCAAGTATGCGTGACGGTACCTTGGGAAAAGATGACACAAGTGTCATAAATAGCGAAAACGCAGAAAAGAATGCGGCAATTATCTTTGATCATGTAAGCCTTACGTACAGCGGAGGCGGTGATGAATCGCTTACGGATATCGACTTTACCGTGCAAAAGGGCGAAACCATTGGCATCATTGGCGGTACAGGCTCCGGAAAAACTTCTGTGGTAAATCTTATTCCGCGCTTTTATGATGCGACAAAAGGGCGCGTGATGATAGACGGCTTTAATGTGAAAGACTATGAGATTTCCGCGCTGCGTGAAAAAGTCGGAATTGTACCGCAAAAGGCAGTTTTATTTAAGGGAACAATAAAGGAAAATCTTCTGTGGGGAAATGAAAACGCCACAGCGGAAGATTTAGAAAAAGCGCTTGAAATTTCACAGGCAAAAGAATTTGTTGATACAAAAGAAGGCAGATTGGACTTTCCAATAGCGCAAGGCGGAAAGAACCTTTCCGGCGGACAAAAACAGCGTTTAACAATCGCCCGCGCCATTGTCAAAAATCCACAGATATTAATTTTGGATGACAGCGCATCCGCGCTTGACTTTGCCACAGACGCAAAATTAAGACAGGCAATCAAAGGAATGAAAAGTGACATGAGCGTCATAATCGTTTCGCAGCGTGCCTCTTCCATACAGTACGCGGATAAGATTATTGTGATGGATGACGGAAAGATGGCAGGTATCGGCACACACGATCAGTTGCTTGCGGAAAACGAAATTTATCAGGAAATATACTATTCTCAATTTCCAAAACGAGAAGAATTTCTAAGGCACTGAAAAACACCGCCTAAGAAATTCTAAATCTCGTTTCAAAGAATGCCCTTGAGGGCATTCTTTAGAGCATTTTTTGATATAAAAACAAGATGCAATAAACAATATACAGAAAGGAGCGCTGCGCACAGGCATGAAGAACCAAAATAAAGGAATTCTGAAAAAGGTGCTGGACCATATCGGAAAATACAAATTTTTTCTATTATGTTCCATAGTATTAGCTGCGATTTCCGTCATACTTACATTATATATACCAATTCTTACAGGTAGAGCAGTTGACTGTATCTTGGGCGCGGGAGCGGTAGATTTTGTCGGACTTTTGGAAATTCTAAAAGAAATGGCAGTCATCATTATTCTTACCGCAGTCGTGCAGTGGGTTATGAACGCATGCAACAACAAAATCGCCTACCAGGTCGTGCGCGACGTGCGTGACGAAGCGTTTAAAAAACTTGAAATCCTGCCGCTCAAATATATCGACGGACATTCACATGGCGATATTGTAAGCCGTATTATAGCAGATGTGGATCAGTTTTCGGACGGCCTTCTCATGGGATTTACACAGCTTTTTACAGGTGTTGTCACTATTATAGGCACACTGCTCTTTATGCTTTCCATTAATGTTTCGACGACGATCGTCGTGGTAATTCTGACACCACTGTCATTTTTTATCGCGGGCTTTATCGCAAAGCGTACCTTTAATATGTCAAAGCTTCAATCGGAAACAAGAGGCGAGCAGACCGCGCTGATCGACGAAATGATTGGAAACGAAAAAGTCGTAAAAGCATTCAGTCACGAGGACAAAGTGATTGAAAAGTTTGATGAGATTAATCACAGGTTGGAAAAGGCGAGCGTAAAGGCAATTTTCTTCTCCTCACTGACCAACCCATGTACGCGCTTTGTAAACAGTCTTGTCTATGCGGGCGTCGGAATTTTGGGCGCGTTTCTTGCTATCAAAGGATGCATCAGTGTTGGACAGCTTACCAGCTTTTTAAGCTATGCAAATCAGTACACAAAACCTTTCAACGAAATTTCGGGCGTTGTGACGGAGCTTCAAACTGCGCTTGCCTGTGCGGGCAGAGTGTTTGAGTTCATTGAGGAGGAGCCTCAGATTCCCGATGCGCAAAACGCGGCTGTCTTAACTGCGCCAAAAGGGCAGATTACAATGGAAAATGTCAGCTTTTCATACAATCCCGAGCAAAAGCTGATCCGCAATTTTAACTTGGAGGTAAAGCCGGGACAGCGTGTCGCAATTGTAGGACCTACCGGTTGCGGAAAAACGACAGTCATAAATCTGCTGATGCGGTTCTATGATGTTAATAACGGAAGCATTAAAATTGATGGAACGGATATCAGAGATATGACGAGAAAAAGTCTGCGCGACAGCTTCGGAATGGTATTACAGGAAACATGGCTGCACGCGGGCACAATCCGTGAGAATATCGTGATGGGCAAGCCCGACGCCACAGATGAGGAAGTCGTGGCAGCGGCAAAGGCGGCACATGCCCACAGTTTTATCAAACGTCTGCCAAAGGGCTATGACACAGTGATTACCGAGGACGGCGGAAGTCTTTCACAGGGACAGAAACAGCTTTTGTGCATTACAAGAGTAATGCTTTGTCTGCCGCCAATGTTAATTTTGGACGAGGCAACGTCCTCTATCGATACACGTACGGAAATTCGGATTTCACAGGCGTTTCACACCATGATGAAAGGGAGAACAAGCTTTATTGTGGCGCACCGTCTGTCAACGATCAGAGAAGCAGACATTATTCTCGTTATGAAGGACGGCAATATTATCGAACAGGGTAATCACGAAACACTGCTGAAAAAGGAAAACGGTTTCTACGCGAACCTGTATGCAAGCCAGTTTAGCGCATAATCTTGTTTGGTGTATGGTTTCATGAAGCGGTATGCGAAGTGTACCAATGTTTGGTGCTTGGAAAGGAGCATGATTGTATCAATGATCAATAATTATTTAAATGTTTCAAATTACAGTATAATAGGATTTTTGGGTGTTGTATTTTCCTATCTTGGCACATGTCTCCTGTTAGGCACAGGCATGAATAAACTTCCGCGTGACCACGGCAGGGCATACGCGCATGACGGTTCTATTTCCGCCGGAAAGCCGCGCGGTGCGGGATTTGTGTTTATCCTTGTTTTTGTGTTAGCGGTACTGCTTTTTGGCAATGTTGACAGAGAGATGGTGATCTATCTGATTTTGACGGTGGCAGCTATGATGACAGGCTTTCTTGACGACTGCGCAAAAGTTTCCTGGGGTGAATTGCGAAAAGGTCTGCTTGACCTTGTGATTGCGATCATGACTGCGATCACAGTAGTCAATTTCAACGGAAGTGATGTATTGATTTCGCTTACGGGACAAACAATCCATTTTCATCCGGTGGTTTACGGCGTGCTGGCAGTAATCCTTGTGTGGGGATCGATTAATGTGACAAACTGCGCGGACGGTGTAGACGGCTTGTCGGGTACGCTTTCCACAGTTACGCTCGGCACCATCTATGTGATTATGAACGCGAGAGGAACAGCTCCCGAATTTGCCTATACCATACTGTTGTTCGTTTCCTGCATATTGGGATATCTGTGGTACAATGCCACGCCAAGCTGCCTAATGATGGGTGATGCGGGCTCCCGCGCGATCGGACTTTTTATTGCCATATCCGTAATTAAGACAGGCAGTCCGTTTTTGTATCTCTTGGTGGCATTTGTCTTAATGGTGGACGGCGGCATCGGGCTTGTTAAAGTGTCGCTCCTTCGCTTTCTGAAAATCAAAATACTCACAAAGGTGCGCACTCCGCTCCACGATCATGTCCGCAAAAACCGCAACTGGTCCAATGCGCAGACAGTGTTTAAATTTGCGATTATACAGATTATGATATCGGCGGCAGTGCTTTGGCTGATTGTGATGTAGGGAAGATAAAAATAACCGTTCATTTTGTCAAAAAAGAGAATTCCGCATATACTAAAAGAAAACACTGGAATGACATCTATGGACAATAACTTTTTAACACAAATTACAAATGCGACGATTGAAACGGTTGAATCAAACAGAAATAATTCTTTTGTGCTGGTTTCCTATTCGGATTGTCCAAACTGCAATAGGGACAATCAGGTTATTCGCCTTAACGTTACCGGAAATACAGTGATCATGGACGAGAACAGCAACAGAATACCGGTAACGGATTTAAGACCCGGAATGACCGTAAATGCTGCCTTTTCCAACGCTACGACAAGAAGCATACCGCCGCAGGCGGCGGCGTATGTGATACAAGTGATCAGAAGACAACAAAACAACAACAATGTAACGGTCGGCAGAATTGTTGACATAAACAGACAAAACAGGAGCTTTACAACAATAAGTGACAATAATCTGTCATCGGTCGTTCGATTCAATGTAGCAGACAATGCGCAAATCATAAATGGATTTGGCAGACAGATGAATTTTTCGGGGTTAGTGCCCGGATTGCGGGTCAGAGTGCGCCATGCCGCGTTTATGACCGCCAGCATACCGCCGCAGACAACCGCTTTTGAAGTCAGAGTTGTCAGATAAGCAATAATAAGAAATAAAAATCCTTTCCTGTTATCCATCAAACGATGGTATCAAATAATGGGAAAGGATTTTTTTATGGAAAGTCATTACACATCTAAAACAGTTAGAATAGTGTAATGACTTTTTATTGTTTGGGTTTGCGTTGCACACATCAAAAATTCGCAGGCTGCACAAGAATGGGGGATTACAGTGAAAGAACAAAAGATTTACGGTTACATGAGGGTGTCCACAAAGGAACAGAATGAGGACAGGCAGCGGGTTGCTTTGCTTGAGATGGGGATATCGGAAAATCACATCTACATGGATAAGCAGTCGGGTAAAGACTTTGACCGTTCGCAATATAAACGTTTATTGCGGAAATTAGATGAAAACTCCGTTTTGGTCATCAAGTCAATCGACAGGCTGGGCAGAAATTACGCGGATTTGAATGAACAGTGGCGCATTATCACAAAAGAGAAAAAGGCAGATATTGTGGTGATTGATATGCCGCTTCTCGATACCAGACGGGAAAAGAATTTACTCGGTACACTGATCAGTGACATGGTGCTTACACTGTTGAGCTATGTAGCGGAAAATGAGCGGATCAATATCAAGCAAAGGCAGTCGGAGGGAATTGCTGCGGCAAAGGCAAGAGGGGTGAAATTCGGCAGACCGCCCATTCCGCTTCCGGATAATTTTGATGCGGTATACAGACAATGGAGCGCAAAAAAACTGACGCTGCGACAGGCGGCAGAAACTTGTGGTTTGGCGGAAAGTACCTTTCGGGATAAAGTGCGAAAATATGAGGCAGAAAACGATTTTTTGAAATAGGCACGGAAAAGTATACTTTTCCGTGTAACAGACGTAATAGACAATATACACAATTAGAATATCATAAAGTTTTGGAAATAGCAAAATAAATATATTAAAAACGCACAAAAAATTGACAAAAATTTAACATTTGAATACGGACGGAAAAGTATAGATTTCCAATGCACAAAAGAGAAGGGAGATAGAGGTATGTCGGATAACAATACGGAATATCAGGAGAACTTTGAATGGATTAGGAAACGCTTTGGAAGTTATAAAAAAGAGCTCGATTGGATATGCGCGAAAAATCCATATGAATGTGAATTGTATTCTATCATTGCGATGGTCATCAGATGCTGTATCAGTGATGATTCAATTTCATTGAGAGATGTGAGCAGAATACAAAAATATGAGGGTCTGCATACTGAAAATTTTATGAGTGAACGCGGTTTTCCGGATTTTGTGATTTTAGAAGACAAGTATAGTACAGAGGAAATAGTAGATAAACATAATGTTCGTGAATCGGGTATTCTTGGCGCCGTGGAAATAAAGGCTATGTCACATGATATCGTTAAAACGATAAAGGACAAAAAAATTCAATTATATAAAGAAGATCAGATAAAAAAGCATTTAAAATATTTTAAAAAGCTTATTTATACAAACGGACTTACATGGCAGTTTTTGGCTTTTCATGATTCCAAGCAAGACAAAGGAACTCATGACATAGAAAGGTATTTGTCGGAAAAGTTTGTATTGGGAAAAGAAATAAGGAAAAAAGATGAAAGAAAAATTGAATGGGAACCAAACGCCGAAATAAATTGGGAAAAATTATTAGACTATCTGAAAGGGATTGACTGGAAACTTCCCGGAAGATGGAAAAAGGAAAACGAGAAATAAGTTCGTGCAGTGAAAAATAACTGAAAAAGAATACGGAGGATTATTAAAATGAGATTAAGAAAATTTAAAAGAGCATTATATAAGGCGACAGCATGGATATTGATAACAGTATGCTTGTTTCCTTGTGTTGCAGAAAATCTTGGCGGGAGTTTTTCTGTAGTACAGGCGGAGGAAGATACAGTGGAAATGCATAGTGATTCTGCTATAGGAAATAGTCAGATGGATGGCAACAGTATAATTTCGGCTGGATATAATCATAGCGCTGCAATTAAAAGTGACGGAAGTTTGTGGTTGTGGGGAAGCAATAGCGAGGGTGGATTAGGAATAGGCGATGAGAGTGTAGAACAAAGTAATGTTCCGCTTCATGTTATGGATAATGTGAAATCCGTTTCTTTAGGAGGACATACTGGTGTAGCAATTACAACGGATGACAGTTTATGGATATGGGGCGGTGGTAGTAGGGGTGATATAGACCGCACGAAACCTATTAAGATTATGGATAATGTGAAATCCGTTTCAAAAGCTGATATAAATTATGCTATAGCAGTGATAAAAAACGATGGAAGTTTGTGGATGTGGGGAACAAATAACGATGGACAACTAGGAGATGGAACAACAAAAAGTAAGTATGAACCAATAAAAATTATGGATGATGTGGAAACAGTATCTTTAGGATATGATCATAGTGCGGCAATTAAAACAGATGGAAGTTTGTGGACGTGGGGTGATAATTATTATGGACAATTAGGAGATGGAACATCAAAAGATAAATCTAAACCGGTAAAAATTATGGATGACGTGAAATATGTGTCGTTAGCTTTAACTGATGGTGCAGCAATTAAGACAGATGGAAGTCTATGGATGTGGGGACAACAGGGAGTGGGACAATTAGGAGATGGAACAGTATTTACTAGGTATGAACCGATAAAAATCATGGATGATGTGAAATATGTGTCGTTGGGCAATGATCATAGTGCGGCAATTAAGACGGATAACAGCTTATGGATATGGGGGAGAGGCGTAGAGCTAGGATTAGGAGACGATTACCGTAACGAAAATCAAATGGTTCCAGTCAAATTAATGGATAATGTGAGTGCAGTTTCTCTCGGGCGGAGTTACAGTATGGCAG
>JAIEDW010000154.1:0-8511 GCA_029067805.1 Lachnospiraceae bacterium | reverse complement strand
TATGGCAGTCAAAACCGATGGCAGTTTATGGACATGGGGAGAAAATTCTGACGGGAAGTTAGGAAACGGAACTTCATACGAAGAGCAACCATACGTTAGCGTACCAACCCAAATCATGCCCCCGGGAAGTATCAGTACGTCGGGGACAACAACCCCAACCCCGCCGGAAAATGATATGGACATTTTAGATAATTCATATGCGTATGTCAAAGTGGTTGATAAAGAAAACAATCGGCTTTCCGGTGCGACCGTAACCCATTGCGGAATAACGGAAACAACCGATGAGCAAGGATATGCCAAACTGACAACTTATAAAGAGAATGAAGAGATTTTAATCGAAAAAGAAGGCTATCCTTCTCTAAAGGTACCGTTTCACAAAAACAAATGGGACTGTAACAAATATGTGATGCCGGACAAAATGGTAAGCGTAATCCTAAAAATGGAAGAAGAAACAGATGTTCTTACCGATAGTGTGATAATCAATAATTACGGTAAAACGGACAACTTTTCCATTACCTGTACACCTTACGATAGCGATATGTATGATTCCTATGCGCTGTATTCCGGAGCAGATAAGATTGCAGAAAGCAAGAGCGGTACATTCCCGAAACTTGAAAAAAAATCTTTTAGAAAAAATATGTCCGTTATTTTGAAAGCGCATAATCAAAAAGAATCGACCTATGATATTTTTGTTTTACATATTGCAGTGACTTATGTGGATCCGGATCAATTTGAATTTTCTCTTGGCGAGGATATTGCAATCAGCTTCCGCGAGGATACGCCGATTGTGGGAGGAAAGAATTTTAAATTAAATCTGGGAGATACGCCGATAGAATGTGAGATAACGAGTGGTGGGAAGGTTCATATCGGCATTAATGCAACGGAACTGGCAAAAAAAGATAAAGACTGGTTTTCCACGTTAAAGCTTTTAAATAAGCAGAACTTTGAGAAGCAACTGGAAAAAGTACGCAAACAGACAAAAGGCCTCGAAGTGGAGCTGGAGGTCATTGGCTATTTGGAAGGCAATGTGTTGGAGTTAGACGATTTTAAGGGAAAACTGTTTGTAGGGATTTCCACAGAAACCGATTGGGAGATCCAGGGAAGTATAGGCCCTGTTCCGGTCGTTGTGGAAATTTCCGTGGAGGGTAAGATCGGTGCGGACGGCAGTATCACCTTTACCAAACTGGATGGTTTGGGAGGCTCCGTGTCGGTAGGCGGTGAAGTCAATGTGGGACTGTATGGCGGTCCGGGATTTGAATATCTGATTTCCGCAGGTATTTACGGAAAAGCGGGAATTGGACTGAATTATCGGATTTTACCGGAGAATTCCAGAGGGCTGGATCAGCTTTACATACAGGGAGAAGTGGGAGCAAAAGGGAAACTTCTCGATCATAATGTGCTCACATGGCAAATTATAGAGGGAAAATATTCGTTTATACCAAAAAATACAGGCGGTGCGCGAAGCGCTCCTTCTATTGACAATAATAAGGTTTATGCGTATCTTAGCCGTGATTATCTTACGCCAAACGGCTCTATGCCCGAATGGACAGCGGATGCTTATTCGGACGCGGACGGCAATCTGGATGAAATCACATTGCAGAGTGCGACCTCTCTCAGCATTGTTCCCCGTGTCGTGCGCGCGGGCGATACGGTTATGCTTTTTTATCTGTCGGATGCGGGAGCAGCGCGTGATGTGGCAGACAGAAGTATGTTGGTGTATTCTTTGTGGGATCATGAGAAGGAAAACTGGAGTGAACCGAAGGCGGTACTGGATGATGGAACGGCAGATTACGCGCCGGATCTCTACAGCGACGGAAAAAAGATTTACGCTGTATGGCAGAACGCAACAAAAAGCCTTGCGGGCAATCTGACTTTAAATGAAACAACGCAGCGTTTTGTACTGCATGCGGCAGAGTATGATGCAGCGAAAGACCGGTTTGTGGATTTCGGCAGCATTGAGAGCGAGAACGGGCTGTTTCAGCAGAATCCGCAGATTGTGGCGGATGCTGACGACATATCGGTCTACTGGTATGAAAATAAAGAAGATAATGTGCTTGGCATGTCCGGCACAAATCGGATTTATCAAGCGGTATTGCAGAATACAGAGCACGTGGACGATACGGCTTCTTCCGAGGAGGATAGCAGCGCAGAGGAAGAGATGTCTGAGGAAGAATCATCCGGGGAAGAACCAACCGAGGAAAAACAATCGGAAGAAAGACCAACCGAGGAAGAATCAATTAAGGGAGAACCATCTGAGGAAGAACCAACCAAGGAGGAAAAGTCCGAGGAAGGAAAGTCCACGGAAAACATGGAAGGATCGGACTTGCCCGACGAAAACGCGCCCACACAAACGGAAGAGAATCCGACTGCGTTAGAAGAAGCGGAAATAAAAGAACATATTTTCGAAAATACATTATCGGGAAGCGCTGGCGACGTGACAACGTTTGACACGGAAAATACAGAAAACACAGTAAATACGGAGAACAGCGAAGAGGCTTCATGGACAATTCGTTTTTTGCAGGAGGAGAAGAATTGCATCGTTTCCGCTGATGCGGGAAAGACCAATGGAAAGACAGGCTATGCCTACGGAGCGGGAGTGTTGGACGGGCAGTATGACCTGTCTTCCGGGCAAGTAGTATTTTTGGCAAAGAAAGAAGCGTCTGCGAAAGTAGGAGAAGGAAAAATCGGAAACGTCACGTTTTCACCTGTCTATAGCGGAGAAACTCTCACATGGTATCAAGCGGGGGATATCCACTATCTGAATGAAACAGGGAAGGAAACCGCCCTGTTTGGGGAAGGCAGACTTCCTTCCACGATTTACACGCTGATTTCGGACGGAACAGGCTGTCCCGAGGTAATCTTCCCGGTAAACAGGGACGGAAAATCAAACCTGTACCGTATCAGTTATGAGAATGGAGCGTTTCTTGCTTCGTTACAGGTGACGGATCAGGAGGATTATATTCAGTATGCGGACGGATTTGCGGATGGCGGCAGAACGGTTCTTGTATACAATAAAATGAAAGTCAATGATGCTCTGGAAGAGGAGCAGAACAGTCTGTGTACAGGAGTTTTAGCCCACAGCTATAATGATATTGCGCTGCAGAGCGCAGACAGCGCTGTGCGCTATGATGAGGAAAGCGGAGAAAATGTGCTTGAAATCACGGCGCGGCTTTACAATAACGGAACGGTAAAAGCGGAGAAATTCAGTCTTACACTTGCCAAATCCGATGGAACAGTATTGGAAAGCAAATCAATTGATACAGCGTTGGCGTCGGGAGAAACGGACTTCGTGACAGCAGTTTTTTCTCCAAAACTTATTACAGAGGAAGCGGATTATATAGTCAGCGTTTCCGGCGCAGATGACAGCAACGAGAGCAATAACAGTGCGCAAATCAGACTTGGTGCGCCTTCTCTGCAAGTAAACGCGCAGATTTTTTCCGTGTCGGAAAAGAAAATTCTTCAGGCGGGAGTTCGCAATACGGGCATAACGGCTTGCGGAGGAACGGTTTCTGTCCGTGATGCACAGACAGGGGAGGAGTACTACAGCAGCGCCTTTGATCCGATTGCAATCGGACAGACAGCTTTTTTGGAAACGGAAATAGACCCCGCTGTTTTTGAAGGTCGGGATGCAGTTGCCTTAGAGGTAGCGGTTTTGCCGGAACAGGCGGCAGTGGAATCGGTAAGTGAAGTTATAACGGTTTATGCACCATTGTACGAGGTGCGCTTTGTGACCGATACGGAGCAGACTTCCGTTTATGTAGGATATGGAGAAGGCGTGGAATTTCCAAAAAATCCCACAAAGGAAGGAGCATATTTTATGGGTTGGTATACAGCCAGGGATGCCGCTGCGGGCACAGTTTATACAGAGGAAACGCCGATTCAGAAAAATGTCACATTGTATGCGTGCTTTGCCCAAAATGACAGTAATATTTCCTTGGAACATTGTTCGATTTCTCCGATTCCGGCACAGTTTTATACCGGCGGAGCGCTCAAGCCCGCTGTGTCTGTGAAATGGGGGAGTGAGGTTCTTAAGAATAATAGAGATTACACGGTAAGCTATCAGGATAATAAAAATCAGGGTCAGGCTTCGGTGACAATCACGGGAAAAGGGAAATACAGCGGAAGCATTTCCAGAAACTTTATGATTCTGTATTCTGTGGACAAAGTTTCCGTAAAAGAGATTCCGACAGTGAACTTTACAGGAGAGGCATATACGCCTAAGGTGGAGGTTACTTACCAAAAAGAAACCCTTGTAGAAAATACGGATTATACAGTGACCTATACCAATAACAGAAATGCCGGAACGGCGGGAGTCACCATTACAGGAAAAGGAAAGTACAGCGGCAAAAAAATGGTGACTTTTGAGATTAAGGGAACGGCAATTAAGGAAATGGTATTTGAAAAAATCCCGGATGTTGTTTATAATGGCAGCGCTACCAGACCAATCGTAACTGTTATGACAAAGGACGGTGAACTGCTTCGGGCGGGCGCCGATTACAGGCTGGCATATGAAAATACGGTGACAAAGGGAACGGCAACAGTCACCGTGATCGGAAACGGAAATTATACGGGAACAAAGAAGCTTTCTTATAAAATTGTGGAGAAGCCTCTTACAGAAACCATGATTTCGGGAATTGAGGAAGCTGCATATACAGGCAGTCCCATCAAACCTGTTGTTACGGTAAAAGACGGCAGTATGGAACTGGTACAGGGAAAGGATTATAGCGTTTCCTATAGCAAAAATAAGGCAGTCGGAACGGCAACAGTCACCGTGAAAGGAAAGGGAAATTACAGTGGCACGATAAAGCTTCCTTTTACAATCAGTCCCTTAAATTTGGAAACCAGTCCGCAAATGCGTGTGGAAGTAAGTGATATGGCATACACGGGAAAAGCCTTAAAGCCTAAAGTTCAGGTATATGAGGGAAATAAGAAATTACCCGCAGGGGGATATACGCTTTCTTATACAAACAATGTGGAGATGGGCACAGGTAAGGTTACCGTTACAGGAAAGGGAAGCTATACAGGAACCTTGTCAGCTGATTTTAGGATTGTGGAGAAAGCGAAGCTTATCAGCTCGTTAAAGATTGACAAGATAGGAGATATGACTTACACGGGAAGCGCCTTGGAACCTAAAGTCCGCGTTATGGATGGCAGTAAACAGCTCCAAGAGGGTGTGGACTACGAAACGGTTTATCGGAACCAGTACCATACAGGAAAGGCAGTCGTAACGGTAAGGGGAATTGGCATCTATGCCGGTCGTAAAGAGGTATCCTACAAAATTATAAAACGTGCCATAGCTGAAAAAAATGTTTTAGGACAAGGATTTACGATAGAGCCTGTGGCTGATTTGAAATACAACGGCTATGCACAGAATCCGGATGTCGTTTTGAAAGATAACGGGATGCTTCTGACTCAGGGAAAGGATTATAAACTGCGTTATCAAAATAATACGAAGATTGGTACGGCAACAGTCACCATTCAAGGTATGGGCGATTACACAGGCAGTCTTAACACCACTACATTTAAAATCGTGGCATGGGATTACAACAACTTACGGGCAGAGATTGCAGAGCAGACCTACACAGGTAAGGTGTTGAAGCCGCAGGTTACCTTCTACACAGGGACAGAGTCTATAGCGCTGAAACCGGGAACGACAGTCAATATTGTTTATCAGAACAACAGAAACGCGGGTACAGCAACAGCTACAATTAGTGGAAAAGGAGAATTGGAAAACATAACGCCAATAACGGTGACCTTTGCAATCAATCCGGCAGACATATCAGAAGCGGTGGTTGCTAAGGTGCCGAATCAGAATTTGAAAGGGGTGGCGATAACGCCCGTGCCGAAGGTAAAGATTGGCAAAAATGCTTTAAAAGCGGAACAGGACTTTCATGTGAGTTATCTGCGAAATGGCGTCAAGGGTGAGGCTAAAATGATAATAACCGGAGTTGGAAATTATACCGGAGAATGCCAAAAGACATTTGTTGTGCAATAAAATAGAGCGTTATAATTCAAATAAATGCAACCTCATTTAGTTTTTGAGGTTGCATTTACTTTGAAAAATTGAATGTATTCATATCAAAAAGTTTTCGGATAATAATTATCATATTGGAAACAGATATGGATATATTACAGATCTGAAATTATTATCAGTATATTTATTGACTTTTTTACTGATAATTCATATACTGTAATTAAAGAGGTGATCATTATGGCAGTTAGAAGTGCAATTGAAAATACGATTTCCATTTCCCTTTTTAATCGTGGGCTTGCCGGAAAAATTTTTGATGAAGTAAAGCGTTGTGGTGCAAAAGTGGTTATGAAGAATAATACTCCGGAGTGCGTTCTCCTTTCTCCCGATGAATATATACGGCTTTTGGATGAGGTTCATGATGCCCGGCTGATGGCAGCTGCCACGGAACGAATGAATCATTTCGACCCGTCCACATTAATTTCTCAGGAATATGTGGATCAGGAGCTGGGATTTTCTGCATCGGATTATGAAAATACGGAGGACATAGAGTTTGAATGAGCTGGAATGTAAAATATCTTCCGGAAGCATTAGAGGATTTTAAAAAATTAGACGGGAACCAAAAAATATTAGTTCGTAAAGCGATTCAAAAAGTTTCCCAAAATCCGCTTCCTGTAACAGAAGGCGGATACGGGAAACCTTTGGGAAACAAAGGGGGAAATAATCTCTCCCGATATTTAAAAGTCAAGCTGCGTGGCGCCGGTTTGCGTATTGTATATCAACTGATACGCCAAGGTGATAATATGCTTGTGATTGTTATCGGAGCTCGAGCAGACGAAGAAGTTTATGAAGTTGCTCAAAAAAGGATAACAAAATATAATGGAGATTCCTAAACGGAAAGCATTGGTTCGCTATATCCGCAAACTCCATTCCGAGCAGTCCCAAACATCCGTAGCAAGACCATCATAAAAATCCGGTTCATGGCAGACCATCAAAATACTACCCTTATACTCCTGTAAGGCCCGTTTCAATTCTGATTTGGCATCTATATCCAGATGATTTGTAGGCTCGTCCAGCAGCAAAATATTTGTAGGCTTGTTAATTAATTTACAAAGTCGCACTTTTGCCTGTTCGCCACCGCTAAGTACCTTCACCTTGCTTTCAATATGCTTTGTCGTAAGTCCGCACTTTGCAAGCGCTGAGCGTACTTCATATTGTGTATATGAAGGAAACTCGTTCCAAATCTCCTCAATGCAGGTTGTGGTAACCGACTGATCCATCTCCTGTTCAAAATATCCAATCTCAAGATAATCCCCAAGTTCCACATTGCCGGAAAGCGGTTGGATCAGACCTAAAATACTTTTTAAAAGTGTCGTCTTTCCAATCCCGTTTGCACCTGTAAGTACCACCTTCTGCCCACGCTCCATCGACAGATCCAAAGGCTTGGAAAGCGCCTCATCATATCCAATCACAAGCTCTTTCGAAGTAAAGATGTATCTTCCGCTTGTGCGTGCTTCTTTAAATTGAAACACGGGTTTTGGCTTTTCTGACGCAAGCTCAATCACGTCCATTTTGTCAAGCTTCTTCTGACGCGACATCGCCATATTCCGCGTCGCCACACGCGCCTTGTTGCGCGCCACAAAATCTTTCAAGTCGGCAATTTCCTTCTGCTGCTTATTATAAGCCGCCTCAAGCTGCGACTTCTTCATCGCATAGACTTCCTGAAACTTATCATAATCGCCCACATAGCGGTTCAACTCCGCATTATCCATATGATAAATAATATTAACAACACTGTTCAAAAACGGAATATCATGCGAAATCAAGATAAACGCATTCTCATACTCTTGCAAATACCGTTTCAGCCATTCAATATGATTTTCATCAAGATAGTTCGTCGGCTCGTCCAGCAACAAAATATCCGGCTTTTCCAATAAAAGCTTTCCAAGCAAAAGCTTCGTGCGCTGCCCGCCGCTCAAGTCAGTGACATCCGTGTCAAGTCCAACTTCAAGAATACCAAGCGCACGCGCAACTTCCTCAATCTTTGCGTCAATCATATAAAAATCATGCTGATCCAAAAGCTCTTGAATCGTGCCAAGCTCCTCCATATAAGCCTCAAGCTCCGCCTCCGACGCATCTCCCATCTTATCGCATAATTCGTTCATGCGGCTTTCCATTTCAAATAAGAAGTCAAACGCAGATGCAAGTACGTCGCGCACCGACATACCCTTTTCAAGCGCCGTATGCTGGTCAAGATATCCCACGCGCACATTCTTTGACCACTCCACTTTTCCCTCATCGGGCATCAATTTGTTCGTAATAATGTTCATAAAAGTAGACTTTCCCTCGCCGTTAGCGCCCACTAACCCGATATGTTCCCCTTTCAAAAGACGAAACGAAACATTCGTAAAAATCGTCCTGTCGCCAAATCCGTGAGAAAGATTTTCTACATTTAAAATACTCATTTTAAAATCCCAAGCCTTTCCTTATTTCAAGAATGCCGCAAGAGCGGCACAAATCATTTTCCCATGGATAAGTAT
>JAIEDW010000153.1 GCA_029067805.1 Lachnospiraceae bacterium | reverse complement strand
CCGTTACGGAGGACGCGCTTGACAGTGTGGGAGAGTTTATCAACTGCGTGAACGGTCTGTTTGCCACAAATATGAGCTACGAAGATGTATCTGTGGATATGAATTCTCCGGAGTATACTGCTGAGGGACCTTTGATCAGCAACGAAACATTCTATGTTATTCCGACACATGTAAACGGATGTTGCCTAAAGCTGGTCTTAGTGTTATATCAATAAGGTTTGGGATAGAAAAAGGTATTTAGTTTAAGGAGATTTAAAGTATGAGTACAGTTATGATAATAGACGATTCGAAAACTTCAAGATCAATACTTAGAAATATTTTGGAGGAGAATGATTATGAAGTGATTGCCGAGGCAAAGAACGGACAGGAGGGCTATGAGAAATATTGCGAGCTGCATCCGGATATCGTTACGCTTGATATTACAATGCCTGTCATGGACGGAATCGAAACGCTTACAAAAATAAGGGAATATGATGATGCTGCAAAGATCATAATGGTGACGGCAGCCGGACAAAAGGGCAAGATGCTTGATGCGATCAAGCTTGGCGCGGCAGAATTTGTGACAAAACCTTTTGAAACCAGCCAGATCATAAGCATTCTGGAAAGCATTAAATAGTTCATATACCATTTAGGAGGAAACGCCATGATTGAGGCTACTAGTTGTGGGGGCGTGGTTATATTCAGAGGGAAAATACTTCTTCTGTATAAAAACTTTAAGAATAGGTATGAGGGCTGGGTTCTTCCAAAAGGAACTGTAGAGAGCGGAGAGAAACATGTGGAAACCGCACTTCGTGAGGTTTTCGAAGAAACGGGTGTAAAAGCGACGGTGATGAAATACATCGGAACAAGCGAATATTCTTTTAATGTGCCGCAGGATACCGTTGAAAAGGAAGTTCACTGGTATCTGATGATGGCAGACAATTATTATTCTAAACCGCAGCGCGAAGAGTTTTTTGTTGACTCAGGCTACTATAAATACCATGAAGCCTATCATCTGCTTAAATTTTCAAATGAAAAACAGATTTTGGAACAGGCATATCAGGAATATTTGAACCTCAGAAAAAATAAGCAGTGGATCAAGCCGCGATAACATGAGAAAACGAAGAAATACAAAGGAAGGTCGAAAGACCTTCTTTTCAGTTTGTAAAAATCAAAATGGTATGTTATAGTAAAAGATAGGAGTTGATGGATATGCGCTTTTACAGAGGGCTGTATATGAGTCCTTCCATAGAAAAAAAACGGAACAGGGTCATATGGAAGTTAAGAACGGGTCGTCCGCAGCCTATGATTTTTGTGATCGCGCTGGCAAAAAATAATGATTTGCTTGAAATCTATCATAGTGGTATGCTCAAACAGGCTTATTATAAAAGAAGGAAAAATGCACCGTACATAGTGGGACTTGCTGTCGGATATAGGAATGCGATTGCGTTGGTGGCGGATATTTTGGAAGATGTGTATCGAATCACAGGCGGATATGACGTGAAATCTTTTTTTAAGAATTAAGAATGAGAGATAAAAGATATAAGGGGACTGTATGGTGTCAATAATATTAACCATATTAAAAATAATAGGAATCAGTCTTTTGATAATCCTTGGGATTGTGATATTGCTTATTCTGCTTGTGCTGTTTGTGCCAGTGCGGTATAAAGCTGGCGGCAGCTATGCGGAGGGAAAAGCTGACGTGTCGGGAAAAGTACGGTGGCTGCTCGGCATTGTTTCGCTGAAAATTCGTTTTCAGAACGGACAGCTGTTTCACATTAAGGCAAAAGTGCTTTTCATTACAATTTTTGATAATCTGAAAAAGGGTAAAAAGCCCAAAAAAGAGCGAAAAAGAAAACGCACATCGGACGAAAAACCGCAGTTACAGGCAGCATCATCGGATGAGGAGGAACATGTTGCAGAGAAAAGCATACCAGAAGATACTTTAGTTGAGGAAGTTGCGGTAGATAAAAATTTCGAGCAAGCCGCGGCGTCAGAGACGGAACGGACGGAAGATGAGGTAGAAAAAGATAAGACAGATGATGAAACGGCGGGAAAAATAACGATTTTTCAAAAAATAAAAGCTTTTTTTGCAAAGCTTGTCGAAGTCCTTGAGAATATTAAGTTCACTTTTCGTAGAATTTATGATATAATGGTAAAAGTTAGGGATAACATAAAATACTATTGGGAATTATTACAAGAGGAGAGCACAAAAGAAGCTTTTGGTCTGTGTTCAAAACGGCTTTTGAAGATTATAAAAAATATTTCGCCGCGAAAGTACGAGGTGAAACTGCATTTGGGTTTCGAGGACCCGGCAGTGATGGGAAATGTCCTTGCCGTGTGGGGAATGCTTTATCCGTTTCACATGGGAAAGGTAGATATCGAACCGGAGTTTGATCAAAAGGTAATGGAAGGCAGTTTTCGATTGAAGGGGAAGATGAGCATTCACATTTTTATATGGACGCTATGGCTTTTGGTTACGGATAAAAATATAAAACAGCTTAGGAAGCAGCTCGATCTGTAATAAATATAGACAGGTATGAAATGGAGGTTTTTATGTCTGACAATAATTTTAACGGTGTAATCAATTCGATGATGCAGGGAATGGAGAAATTTCTTTCCTCTAAGACAGTCGTAGGCGAGCCGACACAGATTGGTGATACGATCATTGTTCCGCTGGTAGACGTTACTTTTGGCGTGGGCGCGGGAGCATCGAAGAATGAAAAGAAAGATGGCGGTGCGGGCGGAATGACGGGAAAGATGTCACCGAGTGCAGTGCTTGTGATCAAAAATGGACAGGTAAGGCTTGTCAATATCAAAAATCAGGATACGATCAATAAGATTGTGGATATGGTTCCGGATTTACTGGATCGCATTATGTCGAAAGACGAGATGCCCGCTGACAAAGAGGTCGTTGACGTGGCGTTTCCCGAAGAAAAGTAGAAGCAATAAAGAAAATTTAGGGCAATTTTTCCCCATTCCGGCATATAATGAATAAAGATATTCCGGAGTGTATGGTATGCGAAAGCTTATTGGCTATACCGTTTTATGTATTGCCTTCGGTATGCTCTTTATGGTTATTATACAAAGAGTGTGGATTGGATTAATACTTATTGCAATTTTTGTGATTGTCGGGTATAATCTTTTTAGTTGCGATTAATTCGCATTCAAATTTCAAAAGGAGTAGCAGTATGGCGGAGTTTGAAGAATCACGAACAGACGGCGAAGAGGCGACTATAGAAGATGTAAAAGAAATAAAATCATGGATGTTTCAGGAGCAGGTAAGGATACAGGCAAGACGGGACGAGCTTATGGAGTTCAATCACGAGCTTGTGCAAATGAGGCACGATCTTGAGCGGGAGCGTGAGGATTTGAACGCAAGAGAGAAAGCTCTTAAGAAACGCTATGAGAATAATGAGGCTCTTATTGCGAAAGAGTTGAAGATTATAGAGGATGCATACCGCCAGCTCGAACTGGACAAAAAAGCATTAGAGTGTGAACGGCTGAATCTCGAACATGAAAAAAGCAAATACAGAAAACAGAAAATGTCCGGTTCAAACAGATCAAACGCGCATCAGTATGGTGGCGCAACGGACGCTGCCTATGATGGGACAAGCTTTTTTCGGGGTGTTGACAGTGAGCTGACGCTTAGAAAGCGTTATAAAGAGCTGTTAAAGATTTTTCATCCGGATAATAAGTGCGGAGATGCGAAAACATTGATTAAAATACAGACAGAATATGATAGTCTTAGAAGCCAGTATTACGAAGGGTAGCGCTTGTAGTGCTGGCTTTTTTCGTTTCATAAAAAAAGGAACATATACAAGTATGTTCCCTCTTTATGTTTTCTTTTTAATTATGCTCTTTCTACTGCACCAGAACGTAAGCATCTTGTGCAAACATGCATTCTCTTAGCTGCTCCGTTTACTTTGCATTTTACTCTTTTTATATTTGAATGCCAAATTGCATTGGATCTTCTATGAGAATGACTTAC
>JAIEDW010000152.1 GCA_029067805.1 Lachnospiraceae bacterium | reverse complement strand
CAGATTTGTGGATTTATGCGAAGAATACACTGATTATGGGGGTGATGGGATTGCTTCCTCAGATTCTGGTTTCGCTTTTGCTTGGTGCATGGTTTTCCAATCCAAGTCTGCGTCTCAAGGGACAGCGGTTTTTTAAGACCGTTATTTATCTGCCGAATTTGATTATGGCATCTGCGTTTGCGATGTTGTTCTTTACCCTGTTTTCCAATAGTGGTCCTGTCAATTCGATTTTGATGCAGTTGGGAATTATCAGTGAACCATATAAGTTTTTGGCGAACACATGGAGTGCGCGAACGCTTGTCGCTTTTATGAACTTCCTGATGTGGTTTGGTAATACAACGATTCTGTTGATGGCGGGAATGATGGGAATTGATACGTCGCTCTTTGAGGCGGCGGAAGTAGATGGCGCGACTTCCACACAGGTATTCTTCCGGATTACATTGCCGTTGCTTCGTCCAATTTTGGTTTATGTAATGATTACATCGTTGATCGGCGGTTTACAGATGTTTGATGTACCGCAGATTTTGACGAACGGAACCGGTGATCCGATGCGTTCTACTATGACTTTGATCATGTACTTGAACAAACACTTGTTCAGTAAAAACTATGGTATGGCAGGTGCTTTGTCCGTCCTTCTGTTTATCGTAACCGGTATTTTAAGTATGATCGTATATAAGGCAACAAACGGAAACAAGGAGGGATAAATCATGAGTCAAGGTGAAAATAGAAAAATTAAACAAGGTCTGGGATTAGGACCGAGAAGAGCAATTGCATATATTGTTTTGGTATTTGTGTCAATCTTGTGTCTGTTCTGGTTTTATGTACTGTTTATCAACGCAACCCGTTCGCACGGGGAACTGACAACAGGCTTTACGCCGATACCGAGTACACATCTGTTGGAGAATTGGCATAACTTATTGACGAAGAGTACGCAGCCGATTTGGTCGGGAATGTTTAACTCCTTTATCATAGCGGCGTTGTCGGCAATTATTTCTACTTATTTTTCGACAATGACAGCGTATGCGATTCATGCGTATGACTTTAAACTCAAAAAGTTTATGTTTACATTTATTCTGATGATCATGATGATCCCGACACAGGTAACAGCGCTTGGTTTCTTACAGTTGGTTACAAAAATGAAGTTGGAGGATTCGTTTATTCCGTTGATTGTACCGTCGATTGCAGCGCCGGCTACATTCTTCTATATGAAGCAGTATATGGAAAGCACGTTGCCGTTGTCGTTGGTGGAAGCGGCAAGAATAGACGGTTCCGGAGAGTTTCGGACATTTAACATGATTGCGCTTCCGTTGATGAAGCCGGCAATCGCAGTGCAGATGATTTTTACATTCGTTACGAGCTGGAATAATTACTTCACACCGGCATTGATCTTGCATGATGAGAAAAAGAAAACATTGCCGATTTTGATCGCACAGCTTCGAAGCGCAGACTGGTTGAAGTTTGATATGGGTCAGGTTTATGTGATGATCGCATTCTCAATCTTCCCTGTTATCATTGTATATTTATTCCTTTCAAAGTTTATTGTACAGGGTGTTGCGTTGGGAAGTGTAAAAGGTTAGAAAGATGTGATATAAAAATAGGAGAGCAGGTGAACATCACTTGCTCTCTTGTTTTTGGTTTCGATAATTACGCCAACGTAATTACGCCAACGTAATTACGCGTCGTGAACATCACCGTATTTTGTCATATTTCCGATGGTGTTCTGGAATTTTGTTTCCCGCTCAGCAGTCACTTCACTTGCCAAGTCCATGTATTTGATAAAGATATCTTCGACGCTTGTCCGCTTTTCTTTCGCGAGTTCTTCCATAATCGGTGTGATTTTTTCAATTTGGAAAGAAACCTGGGTTTTCTGTGGGTCGAAGTCCTTTAAGACCTTATCGGCATACTCGTTGATTCGGTCAAGTATTTGTTTGTCTTCGGTTGTCATTTTTTATCAATCCTTTCCTAATTAAATTAATTTTATGATATCACTGTAAGGG
>JAIEDW010000151.1 GCA_029067805.1 Lachnospiraceae bacterium | reverse complement strand
CTCCTGACACAGCGGACTTTTGCGGCAGCCGATTTTTTGCGTTATGGTAGAAATCTGCCCGATATAATCAAATATACAGTCTTTGTATTTTTCCATCAAAAGCTCAGTCCGTTCCTTAGAAATGTCTTCCACAGAGCCCCTGTCGGACACTATTTTCAAAAATATCATCTGATGCGGTCCAAAAAAATGGATACCGGTCTGATAGACTGCCGCGGCCTCCATATCATAAAGCGTTTCGGCGAGAGTGCCTTCTGGCATTTGTATGGCGTCATTGTTAAAATGATATGGTCGCATTCCTGTTACAATGGTTCCTTCAGCAAAATTATGACGGTACAGCATATCCGGATAAAAGGTTCTGCCTGTCGCTTTCTCTATAATTTTATTGCACAGGAAAATTCCATCATTTTTTGTAGTGTGTGCGCAGATTCCTATATTGAGAAGCAGGTCGTCCTGCGTTGGCTTATATACGGAACATACACTGCTGATTACGGCCGCAGCCGCAATTTCACCCACGCCGGTAACTGCCAGTCGGATACCGGCTGCTTCATTGTAAAATTGTTGAAACCAAGTACTTTCCTGATCTTTTATCAGGTTGAAATGCCTGATAAAAATATGTGCCTCGCAATATAGCGCAGTGAAGATATATATCATGCATGTTCCTTTCCATTCTATCTCTTCTGTCAAATAATCCTTACAAATCCAATCGCATATAAATCAATGTATCCATAGGACTGTTATTGTAGCTTGGAATTTCGTAAAAACCGTATTGTTTGTACATATGAATGGCACTCTGTAAAAACGGCAGTGTGTCTAATAGCATATGGGAGTAGCCAATTTTTTTTGCATCATTGATTATCTTTTGAACAAGTTGATTTCCTATTCGTTTTCCGCGAAATTCGGGTCTTACATAGAGGCGTTTCATTTCACAGTTTTGTGCGTCGATTTTTCGTAATCCGATACAGCCTGCTAATTTTTCGTCGCAGTATGCTATGTATAATCTGCCGTAAGGCTGTCCGTATTTTATTTCCAAATGCTCCAATTCTGCGTCGTAATTTTGAATTTCTAAATAATTTTGAAAAGACGCGTCGCCCTCAACTAGCATGTTGGTGTATTCGGAGAACAATTCAGTAATCTCTTTTGGAGAGTCATATGCGGGACGTATTTTTATATCCATTTCTGTTCCTTTCATATGTTGTTCTTTGTCGCTTATTTCCATCCTTCTGTGTTGCTGCCTGTTTCATAGCTCAACGGCGCAAAATGCGGGTATTCCTCTTCTGATTTTTTGTGCTTCAATGCCCATGCTCTTTGAGGGATATAGAGAAGAGATTCGAACTCCATATTCCATATTTCTTTCTTTTTTCCGTTCTTGGCTTTTTCATAGTATTCCGGTCCGTTTATGAGAGCAACACATCTTGAGTATAAAAATGTATCGTCGCTCATATAGGGATCTGTTTTTTGACATTGGTCTGCCAGTTTTTTTGTATCTAAACCGTATAATAATTCCGACATTAAATCATCAAATTCAAAAATTACGTTGTCGTCTTGGTTTGACAAATATTTCACGACCGGCATAAGTACTTTGTCGTCATCACCTTCGTTTGTCCAATCGCATAATTCCATTGTGTTCCAGAAAAATTCGAATTTAATCATCGTATTACTCCTGTTTCTACGTTTTGCCGTAAAAGAATTAAGAAAAGTATATCAAAAACAAAAATATATGTAAATCCAAAATCTTATTTTAGATTTGCATATATTTTTTCACTACCTACCGCAACAACCCCATACTCCCGGTCAGTTTATTCACTTTCTTTTTTGCTCCACATATCGCAATCCCGAAATAACGCAGCTCTATTTCTGACACCAATGTCATTTTCTCGACAAACTCCTCATACGTTTTGCACCCCTGCGCCAAATCGGAGAAGTCAACGACAGTCAAATCCGAAAATTCCGGTTCATACAGCTTTTCTCTAATCATCTGCATGCTCTGCGCATTTCCTTTTAAAATAGGCACAGGAAATTCAATAATCCCCAAATGCCGATTCCCCGATTGGTCAAAGACATCTTTTCCGACAACCTCCGGCATTTCTTTCCCCATACTAATCCCCATGATTGCAGCCGTGTTTGCCGCCATTCCCAAAGGCAGATTTTCGTCAATGATCATCACGCATTTTTCATTCTGTACATCCATACTTGTTTTCCTCCTCATTCTTCATCGCTGCGCTTTTTGTCATTCTTATTTGAGGAAACAAATATTTCACGGTATCCACCGGGCGTAAGTCCTGTAAAACTGCTGAAATAATTCGTAAAATGACTTTGATCCGTAAATCCTGTACGAATCGCAACATCGGCAGGCAACACGCCCTGGCGCAGCAGCTTTTTTGCCTCATTAATGCGAATCGTTTCCAGATAACGATATGGTGTAATTCCTTTTGATTTTGTAAACGCCCGAAGCAGTGTTGACTTGCTCAAGCCAATCGCATGACAAATCTGCGCCAAAGAAAGATGCTCCGCAAAATGCTGTTCCATGTATGCGCAAGCTTTCTCAATCTCTTCTCTGCACTCAGCAATACGAACTTCAAACGCCTGTCCATAATTTTGAAACAACATAGAAAGGAAAATCAGCATCGTTTCCTCTTTTCCCAAATCATCAATCTCCTGCATCACCATCTCATGCAGAAAGCGCAGACAACAGGCTGCTTCATCGTCCCGAACAACATTTTCACAAAATTCGGGAAGACTGCGCCTCCCTGTCACTTCCCCAGCAAAATCCAGCATAATTTCCTGTCCGATATTCAGCCCCCGATAATTAAACAGCCCACCGTCACTTTGTGTACAGGCATGATTATCACCCGGATTAAAGAGAAGCATATTTCCTTTTTCGATCGTATACTCCTTATTTTTACAGGAAAGAACACGCTGTCCGCCCTCGACAAGTCCAATCACATAATGCTCATGAAAATGGTTGGGAAAAGGGTGGCGCATGCCCCCAAAACGGTATGCTTCCACCCTTAGTTCTTTGTCATATACGATTGTCTTAATCTCTTTTTTCATCATTGCCTCCATGCAACCACAACCTGCAAGTTTGTGGTTACGCAAACTTGTGAATGAAAGATTTATCTTTCATTCTTCTCTCCCATGTGTCTATACTTGTTTCCTATATTCAGTATAGGACAACGATCGGGAAAAGTCTTGTAAAATATCTTCATTTTCTGCCAACAGACGAATCAAAATCTCCGTCACAGTAACCATCTCATGCACATTTGCGTATTCTTTGCAGCTATGCACATTATTCATAGAGCACGCTATCACAATCCCTTCTATTCCATGCTGAAAAAACACATTATTATCACTTCCGCCAAAGGTTTTTAAAAACTTTGCTTCCACCCCCACATCGAAAGCCGCCTTTTTATATTCTCGCACAACGTCGCTGTCAAGGCTTGTTTCATACGCCTGAATATCAACTGTTTCTTTCCATTCGGCAGACGCACCCAAGTCCTGTGCCGCTTTTGTAAATTGCTCCCGATATGTCTTTGCAAGCGCAACTGCCTTTTCGTGATTCAGGCTCCTGATCTCTCCCTGAACCGTACATTGTTCCGAAACAATATTTACGCCGCTTCCCCCGGAAATCATGCCAATATTGGCTGTAGTAACGTCATCAATTCTCCCCTGCGGTAACTGTGCAATCGCTTTTGCCGCTGCCGCAATCGCATTTCTTCCCTCTTCCGGAGAAAATCCCGCGTGCGCTGCCTTTCCGTTGATTGTAACGCAATAAGAAAGAATTGTCGGCGCTGCGTAAGCGGCATCTCCAATTCTTCCGCTCAAATCCAAAACATATGCACTTTTAGATTTTATTCTGCCATAGTCAAATGCTTTCGCACCCTTACAGTAAAGCTCCTCACTTACGGTAAATAAAAGTTCCGTATCGCGATGTGCTATCTGATTTTCTTTTAGATACTTCATCGCATGATAAATTTCCGTAACACCCGCTAGATCGTCCGCGCCAAGAACTGTTGTTCCGTCACTTTTGGCCGTTCCGTCCGCCGTAAAAACGGCTTTTTTCCCATATGCAGGCATGACCGTATCCAAATGCGCCGCCAATAAAACAGGCGCTTTTTTTCCATCACCTTTCACATACGCATACAAATTTCCCGTTGTGGAACCGGTCAGTTTGGCGCTGTCGTCCTCACAAAGCGTTATTCCAATCTCCGCAAACAGCTTCTTTATTTGCTCTGCCATCTGTTCCTCATGGAGCGACGGCGAATCGACGCTTACCAAATCTGCAAATGTTTTTTTCACGTCCTCATACTGTACCACTTTTGCGTGCTCCTTTAAATGACATATTCCGGCTGATTCATCATATACATCTTGCGGAAAAACTCTCTTGTCCGCTCGTTCTTTGGATTTTCAAAGACTTCTTTCGGCGTACCATCCTCAACAATATGCCCCTTATCCAGAAAAATCACGCGGTTTGCAACGTGGCGCACAAAATTCATTTCGTGGGAAACCAAGAGCATTGTATAGCCTTCCTCCGCTACCTTGCGTATCACATCCAAAACCTCACCGACCAACTCCGGATCGAGTGCCGATGTCGGTTCGTCAAGAAGCAAAAGTTCCGGCTTCATGGCAATCGCTCTCGCAAGCGCAACACGCTGCTGCTGTCCGCCCGACAAATGCTTGGGATAATGGTTTGCCCACTGTGCCATTCCCACATTGTTAAGCTCCTTCATTGCGATTTTTTTCGCTTCCTCTTTACTCATTTTTTTGACAACGATTAACCCCTCCATCACATTTTCAAGTGCCGTCTTTTTCTCAAACAAATAAAATCGTTGAAACACCATTCCGGTATGCTGCTGCAAATAGCGCAGTTCTTTGCCTCGTTTGCGCGTAATATCAACTGCTTTTCCTTCCATATGAATCATGCCGCTTTCCGGAATTTCCAAATGATTGACACAGCGAAGCAGCGTCGATTTTCCGGTTCCCGATGGTCCGATGATCCCGACAACATCTCCTTTTTTAATCTCAAAATTAATATCGTCAAGAACAACATTGTCATTATATTTCTTTGAAAGATGCTCTATTTTTATCATTTCATATTTTCCCCTCTGTTACGGATAAAAGCGCCACCTGATCCGGAATGCGGATTTTCTTTTCAATCAGTTTAATTGCCTGTTCAATGATAATGGTAATCGCCCAATAGATAATTGCAAGCGAAATATACAATTCAAAATAACGATAAGATCTTCCCGCAATAATTCTGCCTTGTGCCGTCAGCTCTACAACCGCACAGGTAAATGCCAAGGAGGTGCTTTTAATAATACTAATCAACGAATTGCCTAAAGTCGGCAACGCTACCTCAAATGCCTGCGGCAGTATAATTCTACGAAGCGTCTGCAAATAAGTCATTCCCAACGCCTGCGCAGCTTCTACCTGTCCTTCGTTTACTGCCTGTAATGCCGAGCGGATAATCTCTGCGCAAAAAGCAGACTGGTTTAATCCAAGCGCCGCCACCGCATACACAAAGCCTGGTATATCCGCAACGGCGAGATTAGTTCCAAAATTTTGATTGAGATACTTAAAAAACATGGGAATGCCAAAAAAGGCAATGTATAGCTGGACAATAACGGGTGTACCGCGAATCGCGGAAATGATAAAATTGATAACCTGTGTCAATATCCGAATCTTTTTGATTTTAATGACCGCCATCAAAAGCCCGAGCAACAGTCCAAGAACCATTGCAAGCCCTGCCAGTTCCAGTGTAATCGGAAGTTTTTCCAATAGCTCCGGAATGGAAGTGAATACAAGCTTTAAGTCAAATAATTTTCCCATTTGTATCCTTCTTTCTGTTTACTCGTTAATATATTTCTCTACTAAGACGCAGGTAAATCCTAAATTTTTTCTGTGTACTTCCTTTTGCACCTCATCTGCCGGCGGTAAATTTGTTCTTGGTTTTTCATAGATGCTTGGGCTTACCTCTAAATTGGTGACATAACCAAGCTTATTGTAAAAGCCTGCCGCTCTGTCCTGACTGTTGATTACAATGTGCTTGATGCCGCTTTCTGTCAGCCATTTTTCCGCTTCTTTAATTAAAATGCTTCCATATCCCGACTTCTGCTTTTCCCGAACCACACATACACGTTCAATTTTTCCAATTCCTTCCTTCGGATAAGTAATTCGGCAGCCTCCCATTGGCTTGTGATCCTCCACAAGCACAATGGCAAGAAGTTCTTCTGAAAGATCGTCATGGGAAAACTCTATTTCAATCGGTATATTCTGTCCAAAGCAGAAGGCGTCTGTTCGCACATAATCGTACGCCTTATAAAGCCATTCCGATGAGCCTTTTTTTACACGATAGATTTCCATATGTGTGCCCTCTCATTCGCCTTTTTGGCTAGTTTCTGGTACTCTCAAAGTACTCTGCCTTTGGGCTTGTATCTTTATTAAAATACTTACTTGTAATCTCTGCCAAGGTACCGTCTTCTTTCATTTCTTTCAGTACCACGTCCACTTTCTCCCTGATTTCATATCCGTCATCATTTTTTCCAAAGAGGAAATAAGTGTTATTCTGCGGAAATAAGAAATCCTCTGTTTCCGGATCAATCTCGTTTCCGACAAGCTGTCCTTCCAGTCCGAATTTTTCAAGCAAGGTGTCCATAATCGGTCCATCATCAATGGCAACGTCGGTTGTTTTGTCAATTAAATGTTCAAACTTTACTTGGAAGTTGGTTTCCGAATATACAATATTAATCTGATGTTCCGGATTGTCCGCATTCCATTGCTCCAGCGCATTCGCTGTCAAGCCTCCCGCGTTCAATTCAATCTTGTACCCTCTGTCTGCTATATCCTGCAAAGAAGTCAACGGCGTATCGTCCGGTCTCTGGATATAGACATTGAATGTTGTCTTATAAGGATATGAGAAATAGTAAGATTCCGCTCTCGTTTCCGTATAACCGTAATTGTTAATCGCAATATCATATTGTCCGCTTAAGACACCTTGAAGCGCGTCCGCAACCTCAATCTCCAAATCATACTCTGGAATTCTGTTGAATACTTCTTTCGCAATTTCAATATCCACTCCAGTAAGTTCATTATTTTCATCAATATACATATACGGTGCAAGTGAACCGCCAGTAACGCCTTTGATAACACGGACTTGCGTTTGGCTATCTGTATTTATATCCGCGACAGATGTATTGCTGCCTACATTTCCTGCATTTACGCTGGAAGCAGTAGTCGCAGACTGGCTACCGCATCCCGTCAAAACAGCTCCCAAAGCCGCTGTTGCCGCGAAAGCCAAAAGTTTTTTTCTCCAAAATAATTTTTTCATAATCGTAATCTCCTCATTTTTCCTTTGTTTTATAACAGTCCCTTTAATGGATTAATCGATGCGTCTACTGACAACACACCATTCTTGGGATCTCTGTCTTCCCAATTCGGACTGTTCCAAATAGACTTTGAAATTTCTCCCGCATAATCCTCATAGGTTTCATCTTCGGGATGACGTAGAAATACTTCGTCCGGATTCTTGCTCAGCTTTCTCCTCTCTCCATCGTCTGCCCAAAGCGCATCAAAGTCTACTTTTGATAAAATTCTCTCATTGTAACCTCTAAAAAGTTTATTTCCCGACTTTTTCGGTCCTGCTGCCGCCAGCGTCTTTGCATTGCTGTTATTGTGGAATGCAGGAATGGTATTCAGTTCTCGCAAATACCCCCAAATATTTTTGTAATCCTTAATCGGTTTCTTAACCGGACCGATATTATGATAGTAGCTTACATCCCAGCGGACCAATGTCACATACGCCCGCACATCACTGTCCGTAATGTAGTCACCAAACAAAAAACGGTTTGTTTCCAATCGCTTTTCCAACTTGTCAAGCGATTCGTAAAAATCCTCATACGCCTCATCATATGCCTCCGGCGACTGGCAGAATGCCATACGATAATGTCCGTTATTCACATGAGGGAACAGCCAGTCATTAAATTCATCAATTTCCTTTCGGAATTTTTTCGGATACAAATCTGGCGCATCCTTTGGCTGGAACGGGCGAAACTGCACCTCCAGATAATTTGTCAATCTGTGATAATCATTGTTCACAGCCTTTTTCTCGATAATGTCAACAAATGTCGGCGTTGTCGCCCTTCCCCGAAAATCGGGATTGGCTCTCTTATAAAATTCACTTAGGAAATAAGCTCCCGTTGTCGCATCCCGATGTCCGGGTTGGTCGCCAAAACCATGTCCGTATTTGTTAGTTTCACCGGAAGACGTTGTCAACTGATCCTTGATCACATCTTGAAGTCCCAATAAATCTCTCACAATAACCGGTCTGTTTGACCAGTTGCAGCCGATTGCCCAATAGATTGAATATCTGTTTGCTTCCGCTTTCAAATCGCCTTCGTTGTCACCAAACGGTTGAATAAATGCATTAGGTTGACGGATAAATGCACCTCTCGCATCAATCTCGCTGATTGTTTCGTTTGGTCTGGGATCAACGCCGACTTCCTTTGCATGTGCCTCAGCCTCCTGATCCGTATAGCTACTTAACAATTCTTCCGCATTCTCTTGTGTTTCCGTAAATCCACAACTTCCCATTTTTTCATTTCCTCCTCATTTATTATCCTCTTTCCGGCATAGAAAAACCGGAGATTTTGCCGCATGATATATTCATGCTGTCCAAAACCTCCGGTTGACCGGTCAGTCTTTTATGCGATGCTTTTCCACTTTTTCTATCTGTACCACCTTGCCGTCTTGAATAACGATAGTAACACTGCCATATTGTATATTTTGAATCATTTCGTTCACTGTTTCCAAGTGGGCATTTTTATGGCTTGGTTCCTTTTGAGCCTGTTTCATCCGCATTCACCTGCCTTGCTGTCTATCCCCGTAATTAATCTGCAAACAACGGTGTAGACAGATATCTGTCGCCTGAATCGGGTAACAGCGCCACAATGTTTTTGCCTGCATTTTCCGGTCTTTGTGCAAGAATTGATGCTGCCTTTAATGCCGCTCCCGAAGATATGCCGACCAAAATGCCTTCACTCACTGCAAACGCTTTTCCTTCCGCAAATGCATCTTCATTTTCAATGGTAATGATTTCGTCATATATCGTCGTATTGAGCACCTCGGGAACAAAGCCTGCGCCGATGCCCTGAATTTTATGAGCGCCCGCAGTTCCCTTTGAGAGGACCGGACTGCCTACCGGCTCTACTGCAACAACCTTTACGTTCGGATTCTTTTCCTTTAAATACTCGCCAACGCCTGTGATAGTGCCGCCTGTACCGATGCCCGCTACGAAGATATCAATCTTTCCGTCTGTCTGGTCCCAGATTTCCGGTCCCGTGGTTGCCTTATGTACTGCCGGATTTGCGGGATTTACAAACTGTCCTAAAATCACCGCGCCTTCGATTTCATTCTTTAATTCCTCTGCCTTGGCAATCGCACCCTTCATGCCCTTTGCGCCTTCCGTGAGTACCAGCTCCGCGCCGTATGCCTTTAACAAATTTCTACGTTCCACGCTCATGGTTTCGGGAAGCGTGAGGATTGCACGATATCCCTTTGCCGCTGCTACTGCTGCGATACCGATTCCCGTGTTGCCGCTTGTCGGCTCGATAATCGTTGCGCCTTCTTTTAAAATACCTTTCTTCTCGGCGTCCTCAATCATTGCCAATGCGATACGGTCCTTTACGGAACCCGCGGGATTTAAATATTCCAGCTTTGCAAGAATTGTTGCGTTCGAAACGCCTGCTTTTTTTGCATATCTGTTTAATTTTAAAATCGGTGTCCCTCCAATTAACTCCAGTGCGCTTTCTTTTACTTTACTCATAATTACTTCCTCCTTTTCATTTCCTACTTACTCTATATGATTTATATGTTTTAGATTGTACTTTATATTTTTTGCTTTGTCAATAGCATTTTATATTTTATTCGAAATTTTATTTTAAAATGTTCCGTATCCGTTCCATTCCCTCTTTCAGAATGCTTCTCGGACATGCCACGTTAATCCGCTGAAATCCTTTTCCGCTGTCGCCGAAGATTTTTCCGCTGTCCAGCCACAGCTTTGCCTCATAAATAATACGGCGGTCTAATTCGTCTGCCGAAAGCCCCGTTCCGCGAAAGTCCAGCCACACTAAATATGTTCCCTCCGAATCAATCATCGTTACGCCTGGGAGCTGTTCCTCTACAAACTGCTTTACAAATGCAAAATTATCTTTTACATAAGCGCACATTGCCTGATACCACTCTTCGCCTTTTTTGTATGCCGCCTCACAGGCTACTAAGCCCATAACGCCCATTTGGCTTGTCCCCGCCGCATTCAGCTCTCGTTGGAACTTGCGTCTTAAGGTGCTGTTTGGTATAAAAATATTCGATATCTGCATCCCCGCAATATTAAAGGTTTTGCTCGGAGAGGTGCATGTAATGCTGATTTCCTCGTACTCGCTTTTGATGTTTGCAAATACTTCATGCTCTCCTTTCCATATAAAATCGTGATGAATCTCATCGCTTACCACAATGACATTGTTTTTTACACAGATGTCTCCAAGTGTAATCAGTTCCTCTCTTGTCCATACTCTTCCGACCGGATTGTGGGGACTGCACAGGAAGAACAGTTTAATCTTTTCTTTTTTGATTTTTCGCTCAAAATCCTCAAAATCAATGTGATAGCGGTTATCCTCGCCAAGATAGAGCGTATTGCTCACAACTCTTCTTCCGTTATCCTCTATCACTTCCGAGAACGGATAATACACAGGCAACTGTACCAATACGCCGTCGCCCTTCTCCGTATACGCCTTAACCGCCATTGCAAGAGCAAAGACAATTCCCGGCGTTTTTACAAGCCACTTTTCTTGTGGCTCCCAGTTATGATATTTCTTCATCCAGTCGCGTACAGTTTCAAAATAGGGCGTCTGCACTTCACTGTATCCAAAAATACCATGCTGCGCCCGCTCGATCAGCGCGTCTTCGATGTAAGAGGATACCTTAAAGTCCATGTCCGCCACCCAAAAGGAAAGCACGTCCTTTGGCATTCCCCGTTTCTCGGCAAAATCGTATTTCAAACAATCTGTGTTTTTTCTTTCTATTACTTTATCAAAATCAAGATTTCTCTCTGCCATGTATTTCTTCCTCCGTTTCCTTCCATACCTTGTCCAATTCTGCCAACAAATCCTTTACATCCTCAATTCCCACAGACAGCCGCAGTGTGCTTTCCGTAATGCCGTTTCGCTCACGGATTTCTTTGGGGACATCGGCGTGTGTCTGCGTTGTCGGGTATGTAATCAGTGTTTCCACGCCGCCAAGGCTTTCCGCGTATTTTATCATGCGCACTTTTTCCAAAATGGAGAGTGCAAATTCTTTGTTTTCCAGACGAAAGGTCAGCATTGCACCAAAGCCGCGCGCCTGTTTTTTCATAATTTCATGCCCCGGGTGCTCGGGTAAACCGGGATAAATGACATCAGTTACCGCTTTTTGTTTTTTCAGCCATCCGGCAATCTCTATCGCATTTGCCTGTGCTCTTTCCATTCGCAGTGCCAGCGTTTTGATGCCGCGTAAAATCAGCCAACTGTCAAGGGGCGCAAGTCCGGCTCCGGTCGTCTTGATGAGAAAGCGGAACCGCTCGGAGATATCCTCTTTGTTTGTGACCAAAAAGCCTGCCAATGTGTCGTTATGCCCTCCCAAATATTTCGTCCCGCTGTGAACAACAATGTCTGCCCCTAAGTCCAGCGGATTTTGAAAATACGGTGATAAGAACGTATTATCCACAATTAGCAGAATGTTATGTTTTTTGGCAATTTCTGCGAGCGCGGCGATATCTGTTACATTCATCATTGGATTGGTCGGTGTTTCAATGTAAACTGCCTTTGTGTTTTCTTTAATATAGCTTTCTACATTTTCTCTGCAGCAGTCGATCGCAGAGAATTGAATACCGTTTTTCTTTGATACATGGTCAAACAAACGAATGCTGCCACCGTATAAATCGGCATCTACAATCAGATGATCTCCTGGTGCAAACAGCTCCATCATCAAGGATATCGCTGCCATTCCGCTGGAAAGTGCCACTGCGTCAATACCGTTTTCCAGTGACGCAACGACCTTTTCCAACTGCTCTCTTGTCGGGTTTTGCAGTCTGCTGTAATCAAAGCCTGTGCTTTTCCCTACTCCGAGATGGGCGTAGGTTGCCGTCTGATAAATCGGATAGCTGATCGCACCGTAGTTATTACTTTGCCCTTCCGTTTCTTCTAAATGAATGCATTTCGTTCCAATTCCTCTTGCCATGTTGGGTACCTCCGCGTGTGTCTTATTTTATATATTCATATTTTTCCTACTGATATAGTATGTTTTATTTATTCTATCAGATAATTTATGTTTTGTATAGTTCTTTTTTTATATTTATGCAAATTAAAAAATCTTTGAATATATATGGAAAAACAGCCGGCTCTAAAGAATTTACAAACCGACTGTTTCTATATATGAAAACATACAAATTATTGTTATCAAAACATAAAAGACAACACTTTATTTTAATCAATGCTCACACAAAAAAGCCGCGCAGCCTACATCGTATCGTTTCAGCGCCATGCCATGAAACTCTGCGTCCGTTGCTTCAACTTTGCCTTCCAATACGGAACGAGCCGATTCCTGTAATTGAGCAACTAACTCAGTTTTTACGGGAATCGTACCATGTGACGGGTAAATAGTATCGAAGCGGTCTTTCATGGTATCCAGTTTTGTAAGGCTTTGGATATATGCATGAAATTCCCGTTGAACGCCGAACATAAAAATGTTGCCGTCCTGTACAGTATCTCCGCTGTATAAAACGCGGTTATTGATATCCAGCAAAGCGACACTGCCCGGCGTGTGTCCCGGAATTGTGATAATTTCCAGTTTGCGGTCGCCAAGGTCAATGATGTCACCGTTTTCAATTGGGATAAAGTTGCCTGTTTTCTTTTGCGTATTGTAGTAATTTGACGCTTCCGCCGGGTGCATATAAAATGTTTCAAATTCCGCGTTGCTTCCGATGTGGTCAAGATCGGCGTGCGTATTGAGCAGTTCAATCGGAAGCGAAACAAGCTGCTGCGCAATTTCTTTTGCATTGTGTACCTGCATTCCGCTGTCTATGAGCAGCGCCTTTTTCTTTCCTGCGAGCAGAAAAAAGCGCACGTGATTATCTTCAATACGCCATGTATCCTCTGACATTTTAATGATTTCCATTGAATTGTCCTCCTTATTAAAATTTTGATTTTAGGGTAAAAACGGTTATTGCTTTTCATTCTCATTATTTACCCGGCAAATCTTTGATAATTGGTTGGAGCTTTTTAAAAATTATTCCTGTTTCTTTACTTGAAAAATTTTTCATAAGTTTATTATTCAATTGTTGCTTTGTCTTTGACTTTAATACTGCTTGTATA
>JAIEDW010000150.1 GCA_029067805.1 Lachnospiraceae bacterium | reverse complement strand
CCTGCTCTCCAAAAAGGTCTGTTTCCGTTTCCTCTTTAAATGAAGTTTCTATCACTCCGGCTCTTGCGCCGCCAATTCCAAGGGCATAGGCAAGTGCAGTTTCTCTCGCTTTTCCTGATGCATCCTGATGAATGGCTATTAAGCATGGAACCCCTTTTCCTTCCAAAAACTGGCTCCTGACTGTATGACCGGGACCTTTAGGCGCAATTAAAAATACATCAACAAAAGGAGGCGCACAATCAAATTATAATGTATCATAAATCCATGTGCAAACACCAATTCTCCCAAAATAAATATAAATTTTATTATCACAATTATTTGTCTATCGACCATGTCAATTTTCATACCGCAATCCATCACCGAGAAGTTGAATAGAAAAATTCAATCATAATGTAATGATAAAAAAATAACCGCAAAGCCTAGTGTTTATAGGATTTGTAACTCAGTTCAACTATTCGAACTATATTTACCGAATTAAATACCATCTATTTCAGATTTTTTTAATGCATTCAGCATTTTAAAATTTTAAAAAAATATAAATAATCTGCTTATATCATGGCCTTCGTCAAACAACTCCTCATAGTCCCAATCTATAATCATTTCGCAATTAAATTCTTAATTGTTACTAATAATAGTCTCAATACTTTTCTTACTTTTATTGACGTACAAATTTTTAAATGCTATTCTTTATCTGCAACTACAAACTGCTTGTTAAAAATGCATGTAATGTACTTTTTCAGCACCCAACCGGACACAGAAAAATCTGTTACTATACAAGAAAAGAGCTCAATATAAAGGAGACCCTATGAAATACTACAACATCACCCAACCCCCTCTTAAAATCTACGGTCTTGCCGTGGCAGACGCCGAAAACCGACAATTTTACAAACTTCCAAAAACAATGCTGGAGCAAATGCCCCGATACGATTACTTAGGCAGACGCGCCACGGGCGGACGTGTGCGCTTTTGCACGGATTCCTCCAATCTCACAATTCGCATGGTCTTAAATCAAACCAAAGAAGATATCAATATTCCACTGTCCGGATCCGCCGGAGCAGACATTTACCTTGGCAAAGGAATCGACTCCGAATATCTCGGCTACATTGCCCCGAATTGTCATGTTATGGAAGAAATCAGCGTGGAGAAAACATTTACAAAAAAGAATACAATGGAAATCGTGACCATTAATCTCCCAAGAAACGATCATCTTCTTTCTATGGAAATCGGAATAGACGATACGGCAGCAATCGAAGAAGCGCCCGCATACACAATCGCAAACCCGATTGTCTTTTACGGCTCTTCCATTACAGAGGGTGGCTGCGCATCGCGCGCCGGCAATGCCTATACCAGCATCGTATGCCGCTGGCTCGATGCGGACTATCGTAACTTCGGCTTTTCCGGCTCTGCAAGGGGTGAACAAATATTTGCTCGATATATCGCGTCCTTAACCGACATGAGTGTATTCGTATACGATTACGACCACAACGCAAATGACGTAAAGCAGCTTGCAGACACGCATGAAGCATTTTTCCAAACGATCAGAGCGGCGCACCCCAATCTTCCTATATTGATGATGAGCAAACCGGATACCGACAAAGGCAAAGCTGATTTACAAGCAAGAAAAGAAGTCATCTATACCACCTACGCAAACGCAAAAAAACACGGCGATAAAAATGTTTGGTTCTTGGACGGCGAAACCTTTTTCGGAACATACGGCAGAGCAGAGTGCACCGTTGACGGCACGCATCCTAACGCGCTCGGATTTATGAGAATGGCAGAAAAAGTATATGCTGCGCTCTCCGATATTTTAGGAGTTACTAATTCCATAAAGTAGAAAATTTCATGAAATAAGTGTCGATTGTTGACAGCCTTCCCCATAATACGCTATAATGGAAATACTTTAACGCGTCAAAGCGTTTATGTGTTAAAGCGCAAATTATTTTTATGAGGGAGGCATTTATTTATGCTTATCAAAATTATTTTACTACTTTTATTTTTCGGCTGTATGATTGCCGTAGGTCTCTACGCGCGTAAGAGCGCCGGTAACACCACGGATTTCGTTCTCGGCGGCAGAAGCGTCGGCCCGTGGCTTTCCGCTTTCGCATACGGCACATCTTACTTTTCCGCCGTTGTTTTCGTCGGTTATGCGGGACAGTTCGGTTGGAAATACGGTATCGCGTCGACATGGATTGGTCTCGGAAACGCCGTTATCGGTTCACTCATTGCATGGGTTATCATGGGAAGAAGGACCCGTGTCATGACGCATCATCTCGAAGTTGCTACCATGCCCGATTTCTTCGGTAGCAGATACAACAGCAATGTACTGAAATTAGTTGCATCTGCGATTGCTTTCGTCTTTATGATTCCTTACACGGCGTCTGTATACAACGGCCTTTCCAGACTTTTCGGTATGGCGTTTGACATTCCTTATACGGTCTGCGTTGTGACAATGGCAGTGCTCACGGGTGTCTATGTAATCCTCGGCGGATACATGGCAACCGCAATCAACGACTTCATTCAAGGTATTATCATGCTGATCGGTATTGTAGCTGTTATTGCCGCTGTGCTCGCAGGACAGGGCGGATTTATGGAAGCGGTCAGAACGCTCTCGGAGCTTGAGTCGGATGTCGCCGTAACGCTTGGACAAAAAGGCGCGTTTACATCTTTCTTCGGTCCCGACCCGCTCAACCTTCTCGGCGTTATTATCCTGACTTCTCTCGGTACATGGGGACTTCCGCAGATGGTTCACAAATTTTACGCAATTAAGAGCGAGAAAGCAATTAAAACCGGTACGATTGTTTCCACATTTTTCGCAATTATCGTATCGGGCGGCTGCTACTTCTTGGGCGGTTTCGGAAGACTGTTTGACTCGCCCGCGATTTACAAGGCTGACGGCTCTATCATGTATGATGCGATCGTACCCTCAATGCTTGCCACACTTCCCGATATCTTAATCGGTGTGGTTATCGTGCTGGTACTCTCAGCATCGATGTCAACGCTTTCTTCACTCGTGTTGACCTCTGCTTCAACGCTGACACTGGACTTTATCAGAGGCACGATTGTAAAGGATATGGATGACAAAAAGCAGCTTATTTATATCCGCTCGTTAATTGTATTTTTCATCGTAATTTCCGTAGTAATTGCGTTAAATCCGCCTACCTTTATCGCGCAGCTTATGGGTATCTCGTGGGGCGCGCTTGCGGGTGCATTCCTCGCTCCGTTCCTCTACGGCTTATACTGGAAAGGCGTTACCAAAGCCGGTGTATGGGCAAGCTTTATCTGCGGTGTGGGCATCACGGTTTCCAATATGTTCTTTAAGTTTATCGCATCGCCGATCAACGCAGGCGCTGCCGCTATGATCATCGGTCTTATCGTAACGCCTGTGGTAAGCTTGATCAGTCCTAAGCTGAACAAGGACTTTTTGGACAAAGTCTTTAAATGCTACGAAGAAACGACCTCAAACGTTTCTCGCAAGGAATATCTGAAAGAAGATTAGTTTTATAATTAATAATACAAAAAACACGGCAATCCAAATTTCGGACTGCCGTGTTTTTGTTATCTTTATTTTGTTATTACAATTTAAACTGCTTCACAGATACGCTGAGCTTATTGACAATCTCATCAAGCATTTTTGCATACCCTGCCATCTGGCTCATGGTGTCGTTTACCTGCTCCGCGGATGCATTAACCTCCTCAGTTGCCGCTGCAGACGTTTCGGAAACGGACGCGATATCTTCCATCCGACGCACCACATTGTCCCGCTCTCTGTTCATGTCAGCATTTAATGCCTCAATTTCTTCCACAGCCGCCAAAAGAACTTTAACGGACTCTCCGATCTCTTCAAACAGCGTCTGTGTTTCTCTGATCGATGTCTGCTGCTCCTCCTGAATGATGCCGCTCTCCTCCAGACTGTCTTCCACATGGCGCGAATTTGCCGATATCTCATTTAAAATCTGCTTGATTTCCTCGGTCGATGTTTTCGACTGATCTGCGAGCTGTCTGATTTCATCTGCCACAACCGCAAATCCCTTTCCGGCTTCACCCGCTCTTGCCGCCTCAATACTCGCATTCAACGAAAGCAAATTCGTCTGTGTTGTAATGCCTGTGATCGCGTCTGCGATATAATTAATCTTTTCAATCGATTTCAACATTTCCGTCATCATCCGGATAGACTCCGATGAGTTTGTCTTTGCCTTGTCAGCCTTTTGGATCAACTCATCAAGAATATTGATGCCTTTCTCTCCAAGCTCCGCCGTTTCTCTTGAGCGGTCACCGATACTCCTTGTCTTTTCCTTCGACGCTTCCATACTTTGCGCAAGTTTTTCCATGTCCATATTTGCATCGGATGTGCTCTGCGCCTGTTCGGTAGCACCCTGTGCCACACTGCCGATTGCCTCTGTCACCTGCTCCGCAATTTCCTTCGTGTTTCCGGACACTTCCATAACGGACTTTGCAATGTCAAATATTTCATCAGAATTTCCGGACACTTCCTGAATCAGTCCCGAAATGCTGTCCATCATCGTATTAAAGTTGTTCTCCAATTCGCCAAACTCGTCAAGCCGCTTCACGTCAAGCTTTGTCGAAAGATCTCCTCCCGCCATCCGCTCTGTCGCCGACTGCAGTTTTTTGAGCTCACGCGAAATCGAATAAGAGATAAACAGCGCCACAAGCACGGATAAAATCAACGCCAGCACAACGCATATCACAGTCGTAACCGTGATCGCGCGATAGCTTGACGCAAGCTCATCGTCGCCGATCAGTCCCACAAGATACCAGCCCGTAATGGAATCTTGCAAAACCGTCACAACATACTTTTCCCCATTGATCTTACAGGTCATACTCGCAAACGGATTGACCTCTGCATCCGTGTTCTCGGCAAGCTCCGTCTGCGCATGCGCATCAGCCTCCGCAATCAATTGACCCCACACGGGAATTTCCGTTGCGTTGCTGTTAATAACATCATTTTTGGCGTTGTTCACAATAATATTTCCGGACTCGTTTACAAGAAATGTAAAACCTGTATTCATCAAACTAATGTCGTTGATATATTCGTCAAGCACCTGTACGTTGATATCCATTGCCACAACGCCTACATGTACATCACCTGACTTCAAATCCTGTGAAACTGTAAATACGTTGACGCCGTCATCATTCACATAGGGGTCCGTAAAATTTGCAAACACCGTATAGCGTCCGCCAAGTCCCTGTGCGTCGGCAAACCAATTCTTCGCGGTATTGTCTATCCCATTTTCCTCAATATACTCGCCCGTCTTTTTACCGTCCTCGGATATATTCATTTTTGCCTGTATGTATAGACCGCTCGTGGTTGAATAATAAGTGCGCTCCGAATTTGGAATGACTTTCAGCGCACTCAGAAGAGAATCTTCTATGGATGCGATCCGCTCATCATAATTCTCGTCAATCTTCTTAAAATCATTGCTTCTGCACATCAGATCGATCGGAAGGCTCAGCGTTTTCGTGTATCTCTGAAAACTTGTCATAGCCGCGTCCATTGTCTGCTGGCTTGTAAGCTGCATATCGTTTTCGAGAATCCCGATCATTCGGATACTCATCATTGATGCACTGATCAGGAGCGCCACAAGCGATACCATGACAATATAACACACCAGTTTTACGCTAAATTTTGTTTTTTTCATCCGTCCCTCATTTCTGCGCTGCTTTTGCACATCTTGCCGTTTATGCCAGACAACGCACAGGCACAAACTTTATCATTATCATACATTTAAGCATTTTCATGCCTGTTTTCAGTATAACATACCCGAAATGTTTTCGATATACTTTTATTGATTATTTTTATCCAAGCGCCACATCGAGTATCATCATGATCACAAAGCCTGCTGCCACTCCCACCGTGCTGATATTGGAATGCTCACCGACCTGCGATTCGGGAATCAGTTCCTCCACTACCACATAAATCATCGCGCCTGCCGCAAACGCGAGAAAATACGGCAAAAGCGGCACGATCATTTTTGCGAGAAAAATGGTCAATACTGCGGCAATCGGCTCGACAAATCCCGAGAGTGTCCCATAGACAAACGCTTTGCCTTTTGACATTCCCTCACTTTTTAGCGGCATTGAGATGATGGCACCCTCCGGAAAATTTTGGATAGCAATGCCAAGCGCAAGCGTCATCGCGCCTGCCATCGTAATCTGCGAATCCCCTAAAAGCGCTCCAGCAAAAGTCACGCCTACTGCCATTCCTTCGGGAATATTGTGGAGCGTTACGGCAAAGACCATCATGGTCGTTTTTTTCACTTTTGCCTTGATTCCCTCTGTTTCCCTACTCTCTATATGAAGGTGCGGTATGATGCTGTCCAACAGCAGCAAGAATGCCATGCCCAGCAAAAAGCCTGCCGCCGCCGGCATCCACGCAATTTTTTCCTGTTCCGCCGCCATATCGATCGAGGGCATCAGCAACGACCATACGGATGCCGCGATCATCACTCCTGCCGCAAATCCCAAAAGCAGTTTTTCCAGCTTTTTGTTTATCCGGTTTTTCATAAAAAACACCATAGCTGCGCCCAGCGTTGTACCCACAAACGGTATCATCAAACCAACTACCAAGCTAATATCCATGCTATATCTCCCCCTTTTCGTCATTAATATAGTATTCTTCATTTTGGAAATTGTAACCCGAATTCCGTGTGTTTTTAGTTAGTTATAACTAACTATGTACTATATTAACATCAAATGGGAAATTTTGCAATTGGTTTGAGGGATTTACTTTTGTTCCATTCGTTTTATCGTTTCATCAACCGTAATGCACTTTGCAAAACGATCTGGCCACATCATCTCATTGTAATATTTATAAGTTGTTTCCTTGTCCATATACGCATTATCAAAAGTTGAATTCGCCCCTAACGGCACGATCACTTCATATCCGCGTTCAGAGGCGGATTTGACGGACGCGTCAATACAATAGTTTGTCTGTAAGCCTATCATGATTAACGTATGCTCCTGCTTCTCTCTGAGATAATTTTTTAATTCTTCATTTCCGAAGCAGCTGTTTACTGTTTTATAATAACGCTTTTCGGATTCCAAAGGTCGAACCGCATCATATATTTCAAATTCCTCATCTCCGACAGAAAAACCAGTTCCGGGACCGTCATCGTGTTGGACATAGATTACTTCTATATTATTTTCCCGTGCGGCATCAATTATTTTCTTTGCATTTTTTATAAATCCCTGAAAGTCATATAATCTTTCATCTGTGATTCCTTTTTGAATGTCTATTACCAGTAAAGTCATGTTAATCTCCAATCTTGTTTTTCTATCATTTTCCTTTCTGTTGAACTATTTCCATTTAGGAAACAGTTGCATTTTCAGACAATTCTTCTTCCCGTATCATTCCTTCGTTTTCTTTTTCACAGCCATTTCTACCTTCTTTAATGTTTGAAGATATTCCTCCTCAACTGGAGATAAATTCTGCACTTGAAATTTACGATATTCTTCCATTGCTTTGTCAATTGCTTTTTTATGGCTTATCGTCCCTACACCTTCCAACAGATTTTCACCAGTTGATTTCAGAACATTATCAAGGTGTTCTACATAATCACTCATATACATCGGATTATGCCGCATCGCCTGCACTTCTGCGAAATCAAAATATCCGGAAACAATATTATTTAAAATTTTCAGTTCCTCTTCACTAAGATAGTTCTTAGCAATACTTATGTCTTTTGCTGTTGGAAAATCGCCGCTAAATGATGTAAGTCCCATAAAAGGCTTGGTTGCATCTGCACGTTCATATATTACTTCAGCAGCGGTATGACCATGCGCAGCATAATGTAGTTTGTTCTGAACCATTTTGAAAAAAACAATCGATTCTGAACTTTTTGGATCATAATCCACACTTGTCGCATATAGATCAAGCACCTGTCGGTACATTACTTTTTCGGAAGAACGAATATCTCTGATGCGTTCTAAAAGTTCTTTCCAATAATTTCCACCACCAAGGTTTTTCAACCGTTCATCATCCATTGTAAAGCCCTTAATGATATACTCTTTTAAACGCTCAGTTGCCCAACGACGAAAATGAGTTGCAATAATTGACTTTATACGATAACCGAGTGAAATTATCATATCAAGATTGTAATGGACAATGTTTCTTGTAACAGTACGTTTACCTTCTATTTGAGCTGTTCGGAATTTCCGAACAGTTGCCTCCTCACTCAATTCGCCTTCTTCATATATATTCTTTATATGTTCGCTAATATTAGATTTGCTTGTTTGATACAACTCGCATAGTTGTGCCTGTGTAAGCCATACTGTTTCATCAACAAAGCGTACATCTATTTTTGTTTCCCCATCCTCAGTCTGATAAATAACAATTTCTCCCTGACTTTCATTTGGGAAATCATAAATTTCATCTGCCATTATTTTCCAAGCCTTTCTGTGAGTTTTGTATAATATAGTCCCTTTTCAATTATTCCTTAACTATTTTCAGTATATCAAGAAAACACAAATACAACAAGGCTTGCCCGCTATCAATAAATATTGTACAATCATTTTTATATAAAATTATCGAAAAATCCGGAGGTGTGCCAAAATGAAACAACTCCTCATCGTCGTGGAGGACGATCAAAGCTTAAATCAGGGATTATGCAAGGCGCTAGCGTCGGAAAATCGTCAAGT